>JBJOFA010000041.1:0-9896 GCA_046049015.1 Actinomycetota bacterium
TATTGGAGAGCCTTGACGACATGGTCTTGGCCGCGGATCTCGGCGAAACGCTGTGGCCGATAGCGGCGGTAGAGGGACTGGACGGCCATGGCTACGACTGTAGTAGTGGGATCTGGCAATCGCCCGAGGATGTCCCGGCTGATTGGGGAACCGAGAACTACCGTAGAGACAGCCATGCCTCTCTTTCCCCACCCCCCAGCCTCGTGGCGACCAGGCCGCACTGGTCCCCGTCAGCGTGATCGACGGACCAGTTACCGTCGGTGGGTCTTCAGTATTGGTCTGGCCCTTGGCGCGCTCAGCTTGTTTGCCCCTTCGGCCCAAGCCGAAACCACCTTGGTTTCCTCGGACCCCGTTAAAGATTCCTCTCTGATTACGTCTCCGACTCAGATCACCGCCGTCTTCAGCGCCGCCGTCTCGGCCAAATCGGTCTTAACCGCAGTCTGCAATGAAGCACCCGTATCTCTTGGACCAGTCGCCATTGGCCCTGACGCCGTATCGCTCGTGGCCCCGGTCGTGGGCATTTTGCCCCCCGGCACCTGCAATGTCTCTTATTCAATTCCCCAAGCCGACGGAATAGTTGCTACGGGATTCTTTTCCTTTGAAGTCCTCGACCCCACCGATGCCGATACCAACGGCACGAATGGTTCCAATGCTTCGAACACGGCTTCCGAGGCTCCGCCGGTGAGCGGACCCTTGGGTTTGGTTCGTCTCATTTCGTATCTCTCCCTCGCCGCACTCTTTGGCGGGGCGGTGCTCATTGTTTTGTATTGGCCCGAGGGAATTGACTACGACGTCACTCGCAACTACTTCCGCATGGTGTGGGTCTTGTCCATGTTGAGCACGTACTTCACCGCGGTGTTGCGGGCTTCGCTGATCTCGGGTCGACAAGTCACTGAAACTCTCAGCCCCTTTGGGTGGGGGGACCTCTTTGACAATCTCAGTGGCATTTCCATAGTTCTTCGAGTCGTCTTCGTTGGCACCAGCGTCATTGTCATGATGCGGCCAGAAAACTTGCTTGATCCACAATCTCAAACCCTGTCCTTGGCTTTACCAGGGTTGGCGGTATTCACATTCGCCTTCACGCGGACAGTCGATGATTTCTCCCTGGTGGGAGTGGCCGCCGGTGGTATTCACAATTTGGCCGTAGCGGTTTGGTTCGGGGGACTCGTACTTTTGGCCCGTACTGTTCTCATTGCTCCTGGGGACGAGGACTTGGTGCAAGCGTTACGCGGATTTAGCCGACTGGTAACTCCGCTCCTCGTCATCGCAGTTGTATCTGGCATCATCCACTTGTATCAACTCGATGGTGGCGAGATTCTCGGCAGTCGCCATGGTCGCCTCATTGTGCTCAAATCCTGTGCGGTCGCAGCCATGATTTACATCGGCGGCGCAGCGAGACAGTACATTTCCACCAACTTGGCTAAGCGTCGACAGTTGAGTGCCAAAACTGCCACTCGTCTGCGAAGCGCGGTGATCATGGAAATTAGCTTTGGCGTCCTGGCCTTACTGATCACCTCATGGGCAGTAGCCACTCTTCCCGCCAAGACGCCTCCACCCGGAGCCGACCGCACTAAGTACGTGTTCGTCAGTAACCGGACCGGCGGCATTTTCGATATTCAGATTCGCATTGGCCCCGCCAAGACTGGCAACAACGCCGTTCGCATCGATGTCTTCTCGCCGCAAAATGGCCTTCGCGATCTCAAGGTGCAGTTCAATCCACCTACTCAGGGTTCATCGAGTGTGACGCTTTCAGTTCCCCTCGAGGGACAAGGCGGAGCACTGCTTCCCGAATCCGAAGGTATTCCCTTTGGCGAACCCGGCTTGTGGACCATCATTGTGACCGCCACCGGACCAGACGGACCGCTTCCCACCCAACAATTCACGGTCCAGGTCACCTCTGATGGCTTGGTGCCCTTGGACAATTCCGGTTCAGTCACAGTTACGACCGTTGTGTCGATCGACGGCTCGACCACCGTCACCTCATTGCTGCCACTTGAAACCACCACCATCCCCAATAGCGAAAACATCATCGTTGGCGGCGGAACACCGGTGACCACGGTTCCCTAGCCAATTCATCCAATATCCGTCAGGCAATATCCGTCAGGCAGAATCCGTCAGGCAGAATCCGTCAGGTAGGGCGACGACTCAATTCTGGTCATGACGACTGGACAAGAGGCGAGTAGCGTTCCAGGGGTGAGCAACACCAACCCCATGCAGGACAAACTTGAGGACCTCCGTTCCCGCAAGGATCAGGCTCTCCGAGCCGGATCTCCGCGCTCGGTTGAACGTCAGCATGAAAAAGGGAAGTTGCCGAGGAGCGTCCCTACACCGACGGGGTGATCACTGGATGGGGAACCATCGATGGTCGCAAGGTCTTTGTCTTCTCCCAAGATTTCACCGTTTTCGGTGGAGCGCTGGGCGAAGTATTCGCTGAGAAGATTCACAAAATGATGGACATGGCCTTACGCGTGGGTGCTCCGGTCATCGGACTCAACGATGGTGCCGGCGCTCGTATCCAAGAAGGTGTGGTCTCACTCGCCAGCTACGGCGGCATCTTCTATCGCAATGTGCAGTCCAGCGGAGTCATTCCCCAGATCTCGGTCATTCTTGGACCGTGTGCCGGCGGTGCGGTCTACTCCCCAGCCATGACCGACTTCATTTTCATGGTTCGCGAATCAAGCCACATGTTCATTACCGGACCAGATGTGGTCAAGACGGTAACCGGTGAAGAGGTCACCCTTGAAGAGTTGGGTGGCGCCATGAGCCATGCCAGCAAGAGCGGTGTCGCAACGTTTGTATCGGCTGATGAAAAAGCGTGCCTCGAAGATGTCCGTTACCTGTTGTCCTTCCTACCGCAAAACAATATGGAAGAACCTCCGATGGTCGATACCGGAGATGACCCCGATCGGCTCTGCCCGGAACTGCGGGACATTCTTCCGCCATCACCTAATCAGCCCTACGACATGAAAAAGGTCATTGCTTCAGTGGTCGATGATGGTGACTTCTTTGAGTACTTCCCTCACTGGGCCAAGAGCATCGTGTGTGGTTTTGCCCGGGTTGATGGTCAAACCATTGGCATCGTCGGCAACCAACCCATGGTGCTGGCGGGAGTCTTGGATATTGAAAGTGCCGAAAAGGCGGCTCGATTCGTTCGTACCTGTGATGCCTTCAATGTTCCACTATTGACCTTGGTTGATGTTCCCGGTTTCCTACCCGGTGTCGATCAGGAATATGGCGGCATCATTCGCCATGGTGCCAAGTTGCTCTACGCCTATTGCGAAGCCACCGTGCCCAGAATTCAGATCATTACCCGAAAGGCTTACGGTGGGGCCTACGTGGTGATGGATTCGAAATCAATCGGATCGGATTTGGCCTACGCCTGGCCCACTGCGGAACTTGCCGTGATGGGTCCCCAGGGCGCGGTGGAAATTGTCTACCGTCGTGAATTGCAGCAGGCCGCCGATCCGGCCGCCCGCCGTAACGAACTGGTGACGGAGTACACCGAGAAGTACGCCAATCCGTATGCGGCAGCCGAGCGCGGATATATCGACGACGTTATTGATCCAGCCGAAACTCGTCAGAAGATCATTGCTGGATTCAAGATGCTGCGCACCAAGCGCGAAGAGCTGCCCCGGCGCAAACACGGCAATATGCCTTTGTGAATTGACTGGAATCCGTTATGTCTGAAAAAGTCATCTCTGACAAACAATCACTCACGCAGTTTTCACCGTCAGTTATTTCACCACAGCCATCGACTGAAGAAGCGGTAGCCATTGTGGCAGCGATGGAAGCCCTGTGGCCCCGAACTGTTATCAGCAGCGCTGCATCATCGGTCCGTTCCACTTCGTGGCGATTCAGCGGACGTTGGTGGGCCCGCCCCCACATTCAGCGACGCGTTCGCCCCTGAACACGGGCAGAAATACGGAGCGACAATGATGGAACTCACGACCGTCGCCGATGACTGTGTGGTGATCCATGATGGAACTCGGGTTCGCCGTTTCGATGATCTCGCCCCCGCCACGGAGCATTTCTTTGATGGCATCGAAGCCGTTACTTTGCCGCGGCCCTCTGGTCAGTTGCTCAGCCGCTTTGCCACGGTCAACGATGTCCACTTTGGTGAAACCGAATGCGGAAAGATCGACAATGATCCCCAAGGTCCGATTCAGCGTTCTCGTCCGGGTGAACCTCCCTATCCCGAAGTCATGAATAGGGCCGCTTGTGCCGAGATGGCGGCCATCAATCCTGAATATGTCTTAGTCAAAGGTGATCTCACGGCCTATGGCTCCGATGAAGAATTCGCGGCCTTTGAAGACTGCTATCGCCGCGCCTTTGGTGACCGACTGCGAGTAGTTCGTGGGAACCACGATGCATACCTGGGACAAAATGTGTACGCCGGAGATCAATGGATTGAAATGCCTGGCATCTGTGTCGCACTTATGGACACCACTATTTCCACAAAAACAACGGGAGCTTTCGAGAACGAGCAAATTGAATGGCTGGATGCTCATGCTGCTGCAACATCGCTGCCGGTTTTGGTGATGGGGCACCATCAGCAGTGGACCGACGGAAATCGCAGTGATGACTATTTCGGTTTGCACCCTGATTCGAGCGATGCCATCAACGACGTTGTCGCTCGACGGTTAAATATCCTCGGCTATACCGCCGGGCACACGCATCGTCACCGAGTTCGTTCCATGGCTTGCGGGGCCCCCTCAGTAGAGATCGGTTGTCTCAAGGATTTTCCAGGAACTTGGGCGGAATACCGGGTCTACGAAGGTGGCGTCATGCAGGTTGTTCATCGCGTCTCCAGTCCCGAGGCTTTGGATTGGAGTGAACGGTGCCGTCATCTCTATTCCGACTTCGGTATCGACTACCAGAGTTACGCTCTTGGACATCTTGACGAACGGTGTTTCGTTTTCCCGTGGCGATCGACACGATGACTGCATCGTGAATCAACCAGCGAAATCTCAACACCGCCTCAGTGCGGCAATCCGGGCCCAATCCGTCGCTCCCTTTTACGCAATGGCTATGTCAGCCAAAGCCACACATCTGGAACAACTCGGCCGCGACATCTGCCACTTAGAAGTTGGGCAACCGGGAACCGGAGCTCCGTTAGGTGCACGCCAGGCGGTCCAAGAAGCTTTGCAGCGCGGCGATGCCCTTGGTTATACCAATGCTCCGGGCCTCCTGGCTTTAGAGCGGCGCATAGCGCAGCACTATCAAGACACTCAGGGTGTGTCCGTTGATCCACACAAAATCATGGTCGTGAGTGGAGCGTCAGCAGGATTTACGTTGGCTTTTCTGGCTTGTTTTGATGCCGGGGATCGCGTCGGCATTCTCGAGCCGGGATATCCCGCCTACCGCAATGCTCTATTGGCTCTCGGTATCGAACCTGTGGCTATTCCGGTCAGCAGTAAAACTCGGTGGGCGCCGACTCCTGACATGCTGGAAGCTGCTCTGCCTCTTGATGGACTCATCATTGCCTCGCCATCAAATCCCACTGGTACAACTCTTGATGCATCAGCACTGACTCAACTCACGGCATTTTGTCACCAACGAAACGTGCAATTGATTTCCGATGAGATTTATCACGGCATTACCTATGACCAGCCAGCAGTCTCGGTATTGCGTCATGATGCCGAGGCCGTGGTCATCAATTCATTTTCTAAATACTTCTCCATGACTGGCTGGCGTCTGGGCTGGATGGTGGTCCCGGACCATCTTCATACCGAAATGGAACGCCTACAACAAAACCTATATATCTGCGCTCCACACATCAGTCAGATTGCCGGACTCGCCGCATTTGATTGCGGTGAAGAGTTGGACGGTCATGTAGAGCGATATCGCCAACATCGCGATCTTCTCATCAGCGGATTACGAGCTGCTGGAATCAACGATTTTGCTGACGCCGATGGGGCCTTTTATGTGTACGCCGATATCAGTCATTTGGCAGCTGACTCTCGAGTGATCTGCGAACGCTGGCTGGACGAACTTGGAGTAGCTACAACTCCCGGTATCGACTTCGATCTTCAACGAGGTCAACGTTACGTGCGCTTTTCCTATGCTGGAACACGCCGACACATCGAGCGGGCCTGCGAACTTTTGGGCCAGTGGAAACCATGACCGATAACCGTCAACCGCCACTCGTCGATATCCGAGTTCTCGATATCTCTACGGTGATTGCCGGACCCAACTGTGCTCGTTATCTAGCCGACTTTGGAGCCCAGGTCATCAAAGTTGAACGGCCCGATGGCGGTGACAGTCTGCGCAATATGGCTTGGAAAGATCCGCGTGATGGTGTGGGCCTGTGGTGGAAACTAGCCAATCGGAATAAGCGCACCGTGGCCCTCGACTTGAAAGACCCCGAGGATCGCTCTGTTTTTCTACAACTGGTAGATGAAGCTCACGTCATAGTGGAAAATTTTCGACCGGGCACTTTGGAACGCCTTGACCTCGGACCCGATGTTTTACTGGCCCGCAACCCCCACTTAGTTATCACCCGAGTGAGCGGCTTTGGTCAGACAGGGCCCTACGCCTCCCGACCGGGCTTTGCCTCCATTGCCGAATCAATGTCGGGATTCGCCGCTGTGAATGGCGAACCCAATGGACAGCCCCTACTGCCGGCTATTGCCCTCACTGATGAAGTCACCGGTATCGCCGGAGCCTTTGCCACCATGGTGGCTTTGCATTCAGGTGTTGGACAAGTGGTTGACATCAACTTGCTCGAAACCATTTTCCATATCATGGGTCCCGTCGCATCGCTATTCGCTCTTACTGGCGAACTGCAACCCCGACTCGGATCTGGACTTCCGTACACCGTGCCCCGCGGCACCTACCGTTGCGCCGATGGAAATTGGGTGGGGATTTCTGCTTCATCAGATTCAGTCGCCAGTCGAGTGATGCACATCCTGGGAGTGAGTGAAGACTCGCGTTTTGCTTCATTTGATAATCGGGTTGCCAATCGCGAGGTCTTGGAACAACTCATGCAGGAGTGGTGTGCCACTCGCACCCAAGCAGAGGTCATTGGCATCTTCGAACAAGCAGAAGCCGCTATCGGTCCCGTCTTTGATATGGCCGACATAGCCCAAGATGAGCACTTCCGGTTCCGAGAAGCCATCACCGTGGTTGGCGATACCCCGATGCAAAATCTCATCGCCCAACTTTCAGCCACACCGGGAATACTTCGACATGTTGGACGAGATCTCGATCAAGACGGCGATGACATCAGAAAGAACGGTTGGGGGAAAGATGAACGGAGGAATAATGAGCAAGGGTGAAAAACCGTACGTTTACGTTGCCGGACCTTTATTCGATGAAGGTGAACGTTGGTTCATCGAAAAGGTGGATCAACTCATCCGTGATCGTGGATTCGACACATTTTTGCCTCATCGGGACAATCCACCGAAGACTGCCGACAATGTGCACCAGATCTTTGAAAACGACAAGGGAGGAATCGATCGTTGCCACCTTGTTGTTGCCAACCTCAACGGTCTGGCGACTGATGACGGCACCGCTTGGGAAATGGGTTACGCCTACGCCACCGGCAAGTACACCATTGGTCTCTACACCGATTGGCGAGCACGCTTTCCCAATACCACCGAGGTGGTCAACTTGATGATGCAGTGCTCGATGGACCGCCTGGTTCGTTCACTAGATGAACTACAACAAGCCCTCGACGAATGGCTTAAGCAGTCGTCCCGATCGGGCAGCTAACTCCCGTACCGCCGATACCGCAGTAGCCGTTGGGATTTTTCGACAGATATTGCTGATGGTAAGGCTCGGCGTAATACCAAGCACCCATATCGGCTATCTCTGTGGTGATGGTCTTGTAACCAGCTGCCGACAATCGGGCTTGAAATACTTCCTGCGAAGCTAGTGCGGCAGTCATCTGCTCTGGAGTAGTTGGATAAATCGCGCTGCGATACTGCGATCCGATGTCATTACCCTGACGATTACCTTGTGTCGGGTCGTGATTTTCCCAAAACACGCGCAATAGTTGTTCAAAGGTGATCACGTTGGGATCAAAAACCACCAGGATCACTTCGGCGTGCCCGGTTAATCCCGAGCAATTCTCTTCGTACGTGCAATTGGGCGTGTACCCGCCGGCATAACCAACCGCCGTGGAGTAGACCCCCGGTAACTGCCAGAACAACCGCTCTGCACCCCAAAAGCAACCCATTCCGAAGACCGCCGTCTGAAAACCATCGGGCCAAGGCCCAGTCAGCGGCGTGCCCAAAACATGATGTTGAGATGGCACTGGCATGGTCTGGTCGGTTCGACCAGGAAGAGCGTCCTCGGGGCGAACCATGTCGGAATTCTTTTTGGCGAACAGCATGGGATCAGGTTATGGCATCAAGAGACCGTACGTCATGCCGAACTAGATGTTTACAGACTTGATGTTTGCAGGCTTGATATTTACAGGTGGGGTGAAAAGCGGTTCGGCACCTATTGTCTTTTCATCATGCTGATTCGAAATCTCACGGTGGCCGATATCGATGTCATGTTGGATATCAATCAGTCCAACACTCCAGCCCTCGGCGACGAAACGATAGAGACGATGCACCAACTCTTTCAGTGGTCATCGATAGCTCTCGGAGTTGACATCGACCAACAGTTGGTGGGCTTTTGTCTCTTGATGCCACCTCTCGTGCCGTATCCCAGCGCAAACTATCGCTGGTTCAGTGACCGATATGACGACTTCATCTATTTGGACCGGGTTGGTTTTGACTCTGCCCACCAGGGTCAGGGTTATGGTGCCGCCCTATATGCGGAAATTGAACGACTCACTGATGCTGCCCACTTCACCCTTGAAGTCAATCTTGATCCGCCCAATGAGGGATCAATCCGCTTTCATCAACGACAGGGTTTTCTCGAGGTGGGTCAGCAACGCACCCCATCGGGCAAGTTGGTCAGTTTGATGGCCAAACGCTTAGCTTTGTGACGTTCGACGATCCTGCAGAAAACGGAACTTGTCGCGCGTGGCGGCCACCTGTTCAGAAGTGACCTCAGCATAAAAAATGCCCTCTCCATCCTGAGCGGCCACGAGTTCTTCACCAAAAGGCCCGAACACTCGACTGTCTCCGCTGTACTGCAGATTTCCGCCACTACCGACCCGGTTGCAGCCCACGACGAAAGCCTGATTCTCAATGGCTCGAGCCTGCAATAACGTCAACCAATGCAAACGACGGGAATCGGGCCAATTCGCCGGAACCAGGTACACATCAGTCTCTTGGGCCACTTGCCAAAACTCATCAGCAAAGCGCAAGTCGTAACAGACAAATAAAGTGCACTGCAGACCGTCGATGTTGACGGTGACAAGTTCGTCTCCGGGTCGGACATGCTCGTGTTCGCCACCAAAGGTGAACGGGTGGATCTTGCGATATCGATGTTCAGTTCCATCAACTCCGCAGAGAACAAAAGTATTTGCCGGTCGTTGGTCCGTGGTCTGACCCGACGCAATTTCGGGACAGGTACCACCAATCCAGATTCCATGTTCCCGGGCCATGGTGGCCAGAAACTGTGAGGACGGCCCACCTTCCTTTTCAGCGAATCGCGAATCTTCAATGGCAAAGCCGGTGGAAAAGGTCTCAGACAAAAGCACCAGATTGGCCCCGTTATCAGAAGCTTCTTTGATCATCGGGGCCAGTCGTTGGAAATTGACCTCCCGCTCACACCATTCGATGTCATGTTGAATAACCGCAATTTTCACGAAATCACCATTATGTTTTTTCGGGGCATGTCTTTTTCAGGCATGTCTTTTTCACGTCTCACTTTTTCAGGTTCCCACTGAGACTTTGAAGACGTTGTACCGCTTCATCAATCATGGCTATGTCTTTGCAAAAAGCGAAACGAACCAAGTGACGTCCTTCGTGTTGTCGCGCTCGGTCATAAAACAC
>JBJOFA010000042.1:0-7585 GCA_046049015.1 Actinomycetota bacterium
GACACGACACCAGATGTACCATCAGCAACATCATCGGCAGCAGCATTATCGACAGCAATAGATCACCAGGGAGAGTCATGACGATCCATCGCGTCACCGTCCCATTGGCCGAACGTTCCTACGATGTATTGGTTGGACCAGGGGCAATCCAGGAATTTGCCTCCTGTATTCCTCCCGCGGTTCGACGCATCGTGGTGGTCAGTCAGCGATCTATTCCTGTCGAGTCACTTCTTCAAAGCATCAGCGAACAAGCCGCAACTCGCGGAATTCAAGTGGCCACGACCTTTATTGCCGAGAATGAACACGGCAAGTCATTGAACACGGTTGAGGAACTCTGTCGTTTCTTCGCCGAACAGGGAATTACCCGTCAGGATCTGGTCGTGGCAGTTGGCGGCGGTCTGGTATGCGACGTAGCTGGATTCGCCGCGGCAGTCTGGCATCGAGGTACATCGGTTATTCATGTGGCAACCACGCTGTTGGCCATGGTCGATGCTGCTATTGGCGGTAAGACGGCGGTGAATTTGCCGGAAGGAAAAAACTTGGTTGGCGCTTTCTGGCAACCTCGGGCCGTCATATGCGATCTGGATGCTCTGGAAACTTTGCCGGAGAAAGAACGTCGTTGCGGTCTCGGCGAAATTGCCAAGTATCACTTCCTGACCGGAGCCGATCTGTTGGCCTTGCCCCTTGACCAGCGAATTGCCGCCTGTGTGAAAATCAAGGCCAACGTAGTGGCCGATGATGAACGCGAGGGCGGTCAACGGGCCTTATTGAACTATGGCCACACTTTGGCTCATGCCTTAGAGACCGTGGGTGGTCATGATCTCGCCCACGGAGAAGCCGTAGCCATCGGCTTGGTGTTTGCCGCTCACTTGGCCCAAGCACTTGGCTATATCGACTCGGATCGGGTGGGCTACCACGAAAAGGTGGTCGGCGAGGTTTACGGTTTGGCGACTCGACCACCTCAGTCCATGGCGGTAAAAGAACTCGTGCGGGTGATGACCAAGGACAAAAAGGCTCTTGACGGATTGACCTTTATTCTTGACTCGGCGTCGGGACTCCAGGTTGTGGCCGGTATTGATGAAAGCATCGTGTACCGCACCCTGCAGGAATTTTTCGCTAAAGCCTGAGTTCCATAACCAACTCAGGTCCGGGCAGTCAGGGTTGTAACGTGACAGACGTGCGCAACCTGCTTTTGA
This sequence comes from Actinomycetota bacterium, assembly GCA_046049015.1. GTDB lineage: Bacteria > Actinomycetota > Acidimicrobiia > Acidimicrobiales > Ilumatobacteraceae > Casp-actino8. Next base: position 1,197 of record JBJOFA010000042.1, read on the forward strand.
TCCATGGACCAAATCTGAACCTTCTCGGCCAGCGCGAACCTGAAATTTATGGTCATGCCGTACTTGGCGACTACGTGGAACGGGTGCGGGAGGTCGCTGCGGTTGCCGGTTTGACGGTGGAACATGTTCAAAGTAATCACGAGGGTGACCTCGTTGATGCCATTCATGAGGCTCGGAGCACGAGTGCGGCGATCATCATTAATGCCGGTGCCTTCACCCACTATGCCTGGAGTTTGCACGACGCCTTGGCAACCTTTTCTGGCCCCATCATTGAAGTGCATATTTCTCAGCCCAATGCTCGCGAACCTTGGCGACATACGAGTGTGGTGGCTCCAGTGGCATCGGGTTCCATTGCCGGGTTTGGCATCTTGGGTTATGAGTTGGCAGTTTCTGCGGTGGTGCAGCTTTTGCAGGCACAAACTGAAACCCACAATTGAACGATGAATGAATCCATAAGGACTGGTTGCAGTGTCTCCAACATCGATACAAAAAGTATTTTCGGATTTGAACCTCGTCCCTGATTTTGGAGCGCGTCGGCGCAAAGTGACGGCCTTTCTCGCCGAGCATCGGAGTGAAACCGGACAAGACATCCGGGTGCTTCTCACCCGGCCTGAAGATATTCGCTGGCTATGCGGATTCACTGGATCGAATGGCTGGCTCTTGGTAAGCGAAGATCAGATTCACCTGCTGACCGACGGGCGCTACACCGATCAGGCTCAGACCCAGACCGAGGCTTGCGGAGTTGCCGTCGAAGTTGCCACAACCGGTGTTGGGCAGGGGCTCCACGGACTTTTGAATAGCTTTGTTCAGGCAGAAGCGGTGCTCTGGTTCCAGTCCGGCGATCTCACGGTGTCGGATTTTGAATCCCTGCGGCGGGTGTTTGCCGGCGAGATGCGCCCATGTTCGAAACAGTGGGATGCATTACGTCGGTGCAAGGATGAAGCTGAAATTCAACTTATGGCCCGGGCTGCAGGTATCGCTGACGCCGCCCTTGAACAATGTCGATCGCTCTTGGGAATGGGTGTGAGCGAACGAGATTTCCGCGATGAAATCGAATATGCCATGCGTAAGTTGGGCGCTGATGGACCGTCGTATGACACCATCGTGGCCAGCGGACCGGAAAATGCCGCTCGCCCCCATCACCGACCCACCGCGACGTTGATCGAACCGGGGCATACCGTGGTCATTGACGTTGGTGCTTTGGTGAACGACTACCACTCTGATATGACCCGTTCATTTGTCATTGGGGATATGAGTCGCGAACAAGATGAGATTTATGACGCCGTACAACGGGCGCAACGAGCGGGAGTCGAAACGGTGGCTCCGGGCGTTCCGGTGCGAGAAATTGATCAGGCATGCAGAAAAGTCCTGCAAGAGGCCGGTTTAGTTGAGTTCTTCACCCATGGCACCGGACACGGGGTGGGATTGGCCATTCATGAGGAGCCCTTCTTGAACCAGGTGTCCCCGGCAGTCTTAGAAGTGGGAGACGTCGTGACCGTGGAGCCGGGGGTCTATCGTAGGGGTTTCGGTGGTTTCCGGGTGGAAGATCTCTTGGTCGTTACCGAAACCGGTTCTCGCCAATTGACACTCTCTCCCAAGGATCCAACATGCCTGCTATCACCACCAACGACCTGAAGAACGGGATCACCCTCGAACTGGATAACGGACTTTTCCAAGTCGTGGAATTCCAGCATGTGAAGCCTGGTAAAGGATCCGCCTTTGTCCGCACCAAACTTCGCAATGTTCGTACGGGAAACGTATTCGACCGTACTTTTAATGCGGGCATTCGCGTTGAACAAGCAGTTCTTGAAAAACGAGATATGCAATTCCTCTATCGCGACGGAGACGAGTACGTGTTCATGGACACTGCGGCCTACGACCAGATGAATGTGGCACCTGCGGCCTTGGGAGATGCGGCCGACTACCTAGTGGAATCAATGGTGGCCATTATCGCCACCCACAATGGCGAGATTGTCTCGGTGGAAATTCCAGCCTCGGTCGAATTAACAGTGACCAATACCGAACCAGGAATTCAAGGTGATCGTGTTTCAGGAGCCCGTAAGCCGGCGCAACTGGAAACCGGCAAGAACATTCAGGTTCCTTTGTTCATCAATATTGGCGACAAAGTCAAAGTCGATACCCGTACGGGTGACTATTTGACTCGTGTCTGACCATCCAGGAAACAGCCTTTACTCATCGGACTGGTCATCCAGTTCCATCACCTGAATTGACACCATGGCATCTCGTCGGGCTAAAACGCCCACCTTCGACCCTCGATCGCAAGCTAGAGAGCACGCGCTCTCGTTGTTGTACGAGGCAGAAACAAAAGACCTCAATGGACGCCAAATCTTGGCCACATTGGTTGTTCCTCCCGAGGATGTCACGCGTCTCTTGGTGGAGGGTGTCGTTGATCATCAAGCCGAGATTGACCAAATCATCGGTGACCAAGCTGCTGGTTGGACCTTGGAAAGGATGCCGGCTCTGGATCGAAGCATTCTTCGACTGGGAGTTTTTGAACTTCTCCATCGTCGCGAGGTCCCCGTTGCCGTCATTCTTGATGAAGCCGTGGAGTTAGCTAAGACCTTTAGCACCGACGATTCGGGCCGGTATGTGAATGGAGTCTTGGCCGCCGTAGCCCGTTTGCGTCCTGCCACGGAGTAGGTCAACCCGTGCGGAGTCGAGCAGACGGTCTTAGTGCGACGACTCAGGCCAGGGCGAAATACCTCGCGCTGCATCAGCGACATTGGCCAAGGTGAAACCTTCTAAATGTTGACGCATGTGATCGCCGGTTTGTTTCCAAATAGCTAAAAGTACGCATTGACCTTCGTGATCACAGGATCCATCTTGATGGGGTTCGCCGAAGTCTCCAAGTGTGATGGGTCCGTCAACGGCGGCGATGATTTCCGAGAGGCGGATGTCAGCAGGTAACCGCGCCAACGTGTAGCCACCCCCGACCCCGCGTTTCGATTTGACCAGCCCGGCTCCCTTGAGCGACAAAAGAATCTGCTCCAAGTACGGCTGTGGTAGGCCCGTGCGTTCAGCAATGTCCTTAACCGAAGTTGGGCCGGCGGCATCGGCGTGCAAAGTCAGCGACAGTAGGGCACGACAGGCATAATCCCCTCGGGTCGACACTCGCACTCCCATATCGTAGGCATTGAGAGCGACACTTCGGGGTACTGCATGTAATCCAGGATTCGCCCATCGGCATCAAAGTGAAGGACTATGGGGCTATGCAAGGGCCTGAACCGATAATTCCGGATTACGCCGGAGCAAATTTATGCGGGATTGTGCCCAGTTGTTTGTTATCGCGCCCTGGCCAACGTCCCTCATGGTTTCCTCAGCCGCTGCAAGAAGCCGAAACCATAGTGCTGTTGCTCATCGATGGTTTGGGCTTGGAGCAATTGACTGAATTTCGCCAACATGCCCCGGTACTGGCTGGTTTTGACACCTCCCCCTTGACCTCGGTGGTTCCTTCCACCACGGCGTCTGCTCTCACTTCACTCTCAACCGGAGCCAGTCCTGCTGAGCACGGCATCATCGGGTATCGGATGGATATGGGTGGACAGGTGATGAACACACTGCGCTGGGGAGGAGCCAAAGGTGATTTGCGGCGCGTTCATCTTCCAGCGATCGTGCAACCAATTCCACCTTTTGTCGGAACCTCCATCCCAGTGGTGAGTCGAACTGATTTAGAAAGTTCGGCTTTCACTGAAGCTCATTTGCGCGGCACACGGGCCCGCGGTTGGAGAACACCAAGCAATATCGTGGCCGAAACCGTGGCGTTAGTTCGCTCGGGCGAGAAGTTTGTCTACGCCTATTACGACGGACTGGACAAAATTGCCCACGAACGAGGCTTTGGGGATTTTTACAATGCCGAATTGGCATTTGTGGATTGGCTGGTGGAGGCGTTGTTGGAGTCTTTGCCAGCCGGGACCACCCTGGCTGTCACTGCCGATCACGGTCAAGTTATGGTCGGGTCGAATGTGGTCAGTCTGGCCGATGAAGTGTTGGCTGATACTCGTCATCAATCGGGTGAGGGACGTTTCCGTTGGCTCCACGCTCGTCGCGGTCGCGAACAAGACCTGTTGCATTGCACCACTGAGATGTATTCGGATCGGGCTTGGGTGGTGAGCCGAGAGCAAATTGTTGACGAACGTTGGTTCGGCCCGGGAGGATCCCAGCCGCTAGCCGATTCCGTTGGAAGAAGATTTGGCGATGTAGCACTCATCCCATTTGCCGATATTTCTTTTGACGATCCTCTTGATTCGGGCCCCTTTACACTTATCTGCCGACACGGTTCACTCACTTCAGCAGAGATGCTGGTGCCTTTGGCCGCTCGGACCGTAGGGTGAAGTTATGAGTGATCCGAACGTGCAGGTACCCGACCAGATCATCAGGACGTCAGTCGATGGTGTGAAACAGTCAGATAGCCCTGAGCAAACCCTTGGGGATCCCTCAAATCTGGTTGAGGCGGTGACCGAGCCGGGCAAAGTCATGCGGATTGGGTCCATGGTGAAACAACTGCTCGATGAAGTCCGCAGCGCCCAATTGGATGTCGGTAGTCGCGAACGTCTGGCGGAAATCTATGAGCGCTCAATCGTCGAACTGGCCGGAGCCCTCTCGCCCGATCTCCAAGAAGAACTTCGGATGCTGGCTTTGCCCTTCAATGATGAAGTCCCCAGCGATAGCGAGTTACGGGTGGCTCATGCCCAGTTAGTGGGTTGGCTTGAAGGCCTCTTTCATGGGATCCAGGCCACCTTGTTTGCCCAGCAAATGGCGGCGCGCCAGCAGTTTGACCAGATGCGTCAGATCGGCAGCCAAGGTTCGGATGTATCGGGGCAGGGCTCTCCGGGCCGTCCGGGAACCTACCTCTGACCTGCTGCTATTGTCGAAACACACCAATGTGATTCGCGGCCGTAGCGATCACCAGATTTCGAGGAGGTAGGCGTTGGGTCAGTCGTTCGCCCATCTCCATGTTCACACCGAATATTCGATGTTGGACGGGGCGGCCAAACTCGACGAGTTGGTGGCCAAGGCGGTCTCCGATGGTCAACCGGCCCTCGGCATGACCGATCACGGCAACATGTACGGAGTTCTCGAATTTTATAAAGAGTGTCGCGCCCAGGGTGTTAAGCCGATCATCGGCACGGAAGCGTATTTGGCGTACGAGACGCGATTCGAGAGGCCTAACCGGCGGGGCCAGGTTGATGATTCAGGTGGGGACACCGAAGGCGGGCGCAAGCTTTATTACCACTTGACCTTGCTGGCGGAAAACAACACCGGCTATCGCAATCTCATCAAGTTGGCGAGTTTGGCTTTCCTCGAGGGCTACTACTACCAGCCGCGCATGGATTGGGAATTGCTGGAACGACACCATGAAGGACTCATCGCCACCACCGGTTGTCTTGGTGGCCACGTTCTCCAGGCCTTGATGAAGGGCGACTACAAAGACGCCAAAACCAAAGCAGCGCGTCTTCAGGAAATTTTTGGCCGGGACAATCTCTTCGTCGAAATTCAGGACCATGGCTTGGCCGATCAGCACCGCACAAATCCGCAGTTACTGCAGATTGCCCGTGAAATTGGTGCCCCCGTTCTGGCTACAAATGATTCGCATTACGTACACCGTCATGATCACGCCGCTCATGACGCGCTGTTATGTGTTCAAACCAACTCGATGATGAACGACCCCAAGCGTTTTCGCTTCGATGGGACTGAGCATTATTTGAAGTCTGCACAAGAGATGAGACACCTTTTTCGCGAAGTGCCGGAATCTTGTGACAACACTTTGTGGATCGCCGAGCGAGCCAATATCGAAATCGAATTTGGCAAACCGCAATTGCCGAACTTTCCTATTCCCGAGGGATTTGTCGATGACGCGGCTTACTTGGCTCACCTCACCCAGGAAGGAGCCGAGAGACGCTGGGGTAGCGCTCTCACTCCGGCGGCTATCGAACGTTTGAGTTATGAAACCAAAGTCATCTGCGATATGGGCTTTGCCTCGTATTTTCTGATTGTCTGGGATCTCATTCGATATGCCAAGGAACGTGGTATTCGGGTTGGACCGGGTCGCGGTTCGGCTGCTGGTTGCGCAGTGGCTTATTGCTTGGGCATCACGGAAATTGACCCCATTCGCTACGACCTTCTCTTCGAGCGTTTCTTGAATCCCAGTCGTGTATCCATGCCCGATATCGATATGGACTTCGACTCGCGCTATCGAGAGGAATTGATCAGGTACGTCACGGATATGTACGGCCGCGAACATGTGGCTCAGATCATTACCTTTGGCACGATCAAGGCTCGTAACGCCGTGCGAGACGCGGCGCGAGTGTTGGGTCACCCGTATGCCATTGGTGACAAACTGGCCAAAGCAATGCCGCCATTGGTGATGG
>JBJOFA010000043.1:0-7524 GCA_046049015.1 Actinomycetota bacterium
GACGGACTGCCGAGAGGTTCGTCGTGGGCCACGTAGCTGAACTGCTCGACGAAATCCTCGCCGAGGGTTTCGAAATAGGGATAGTCCAACGTGACCAAGCCATCGGGTCGCGGATCGCACATCGACCACAACATGGGATGGCCTTCCCGAATGAACAACTCGCCTCCCGGTTTCAGGAGACCGGCGACGATCTCGGCCCACCGCTTCGCGCTCGGCAACCAGCACAGAGCTCCGATGCCGGTGTAGACGAGATCGAAGGCATGGCGCGGCAGAACGTCGAAGGCCGAGTAGACGTCGGCCTCCACGAACTCGGCGTCAGCGCCGATGTCACGGGCCAAACGACGAGCGACCTCCAGTGCCGGGGTCGAGAAGTCAAGTCCGGTCACTTGGGCACCAAGACGTTGCAGTGACAACGTGTCAGTACCAATGTGGCACTGCAGGTGGATGGCCCTCTTACCGGCAATGTCCCCGAGGCGCGGGAGATCGAAGCGAACGGTCTCCGAAAGATGCGACGGATCCTGGAAGCGATCCAGGTCGTAACCCTTCTCGTGGTGCGGTACTCGAGAATCCCAATTGGCGCGATTGATCGCCAGGTAGTCGTCGCTCTCCACGAACTGTCAACTCTCCAACATGTAGCGATACACATTTGTGTCGCGGGTCTCGAACCCCATGCGGGTATACAAGCGATTGGCGGCTTCACGCGATGGGCGCGACGTCAACTCCACCGTGATCGCACCAAGGCGGCGCGCACGCTCAAGAGCACTGTGGTTCAAGGCCTCACCGACACCATGACCACGTGCCGCTTCATCCACCACCACATCTTCGATCCAAGCCCGAGTACCAGTGGGAATCGGAAACACTGCCAGCGTCAACGATCCCGCAATGCGACCGTCCACTCGCGCCAGAAAAAGCGTGGTGGCCTGATGACCCACAATCTCTTCCAAACGCGCTCGATCTGGCGCCGGATTAGACGACGACAACTGCGGAATGAGCGTCGCAAAGGCGGAGACAACCTCATCGGTGACCTCGGTGCACTCCTCGACCGTCACACCCACAGCATTCTCCCACTACGTCGTTGAACCGTACGTCGTTCACTCTCGATGGGAAGTCTAGGCAGGCAGTGTCCTACGGTGACCTCATGGCTACAGCACACATCTCAACCATTGCCCGGGCTCTCGGTGGTGCCCTTGAACCACTCGTCGGTCAGGTGTATTTCTCACCCGAATGCCACGCCAACTACGTGACCCTTGGTTTCCAACCCAGTCCCGGCGATATGAACGGGGTGGCCATGCCCGAGATGGTCTCCTACTTCACCAGTCGGGGTTCGCTCATGGGACAAGTTCCCGGCGAACTCGTCGCCGCAGCCTTCGCTGTTTTCAATCCGCTCATCGTCATTCCGGCCGTAACCGCTGGTTGGCAGATCACTGACGCTGCAACGGTGTGCATGGCGCGCCGGGATGGCGCCATCGCCCAACTCGAGCGCGTCCTTGGTGCGCACCCTGATGGCATCGACATCGTTCGGGATGTTCTGCAACGCGCTGTTCACGTATTACGACCCGAGGGTCGACCTTTATTCGCCGGCACTCTCAGTCAAAGCGTCCCCAACACGACGCTGGGCGCGGTCTGGCATTACGGCGACATGTTGCGTGAGTTTCGCGGTGATTGTCATACCGCAGCGTGGATCGCAGCCGGACTTGATGCCACTGAAATCGGGCTCTTGACCGAACTCTTTTGGGGGTTACCTCTCAAGTCGTACAGTCGCACCCGCGGCTGGAGCGAGGATGACTTCGCCGCCGCTATCGACCGTCTCGAATCGCGAGGACTCATCCATGATGGAGCCTTTACCGATGCCGGTCGTGCGGCGCGAGAACAAGTCGAGGTCCATACCGATCAGCAGATGGCGGCCGTGGTCCAAGCACTCGGAGATGATGCCGATCACATCATCGGTACCCTCAGCTCCTGGTCTGATGTGGTGCGAGCAGCTAAGGGTTATCCAGGCTCCGGACCACACGAACTGGCTGAAGCCGCCCGGCGTCGATGAACCCGTCAACCCGTGAGCCAACCTGACAGACTGTCGCCATGATCCTGCACAAGCTCACGACCACCCGAGAGGAGTTTGCGTCCTCCACCGGTTGGGAGATCAAACCCGAAGGACTTTGCCAAGGCGATATCTGTGTTCCAGCACCCGATGCCGTTCGCAGTGACGGCTCAGTGGACGTGACGGCAGTGGCCGATCGCTTGGGCATGCCGGTTATTCACGACGCCACGAACAAGGTGTGGTCGCTTGGCCCCGCCACTCTCAGTGGACATGCCTTGACCACGGTGGCCGCTCCCGATGTGCCGCTGCTGTCCTTTGATGGCACACCGTTCACTTTGTCTTCGTTGCGGGGACGCAAAGTCGTCTTGGCGGCCTGGGCCAGTTATTGAGGCTGTCGCTCCAGCCTGCCCGGGTGGCAAGCACTCCACACTGAAATCGAACCTCTTGGCGCCACGGTGGTGACCGTGGCTCTCGATGTGAACATCGAACACGCCCGCCCCTGGCACGACCGAGCAGCGTGCACGCACCCAAGTGTGGTCGACACGACGCATGCCACTAATGCCGCCTTCGGTTTCCTCAACATTCCAATGGCGGTGTGGATCGATGAAGAGGGCAATTTGGTGCGACCCGCCGAAAGCGCCTCCATCGAACGCAGTCCATTACGCGATATGGATATCCCCGATGGCCTCCCCGAACGACTTCGGTTGATGTATCAGTCGGTGAAGGAAATCCCCGATGATGGCGAGGCCTACCGCGCCGCCATTTTGGACTGGGTAACTAAAGGGGCCGATTCGGTTTTCGCTTTGCAACCTCATGAGGTCATCGAACGCAGCCAGCCGCGCTCAACCAATGAGGCGCAAGCGGCGGCCTGTTTCGACCTCGGCAATTACCTGCGTACCGAAATTGGTCCTGACGCGGCCGTGCCGTGGTGGAAAGAAGCCCACCGTCTGCATCCGAAAAATCTGACCTACAAACGCCAGGCCTGGACTCTGGTCACCACCCCCGAAGGTGCCACCGAAAACGACCTCATGCAGGGTCCCAATGACGTCTATGAGACCAATTTGCTGGATGAAGTACTGGACTCTGGAGGCTTTAAGGCCTTCATCGTCCGTCCCCAGTTATAAGGCCCCCCATAAAGGTTCCAAGCGGCAAAAACTTTCGATGACATGCCGGGCGTGGCGTCATGGAGGCGCCAAAACGGAGCAGTAGCGTAGGGGCAATGGCTGACCTCGAGTACGTGCGCTGGATACGCCGCCCTGAGTTGAAACGTCCCCATGTGGTGGCTGCTTTCACTGGGTGGAATGACGCCGCCGATGCCGCCAGTATCGCCGTGAAGCATCTAGTTGAATCCCTTGGCGCCACTCCGCTCGCTGAAATTGATCCCGAGGAGTTCACCGACTTCGCCACGGTTCGCCCGCACGTGCGACTTGGCGATGGACAAACCCGCCACATTGTTTGGCCCACAGTCAGCATGTGGAGTGTCACTACCGATGTCACTGATCTGATTCTGATTCTCGGGCCTGAACCGGCGTTGCGTTGGAAGACCTTTTGTCGCCAGATCATCGGTGTAGCCCAGACGTATAACGCGACTTCCATTATTTCCCTCGGCGCACTTTTGGCTGACGTTCCACATCGACGTCCCACCCAGGTCATCGGCACCTCATCAGATGAAAAATTGATCGATCGACACGATCTGGCCCGCAGTCGTTACGAAGGACCAACTGGCATTGTCGGTGTTCTCAATGACGCTGCCACCAAAGCTGGAATTCCGACGGCTTCGCTATGGGGTGCAGTACCGGCGTACGCCGCTCAGATCCCTTCGCCGAAGGCAGCCTCGGCTCTCATTGAACGTCTAGCCGAGATCGTGGACTGTGATCCTTTAACTCTGCTCCTTGACACTCAGATCGAACATTACGAAGGACAAATTGACGAACTCATTAGTCAGGATTCGAATTTGGCTTCATATTTGGAGCGACTCGAAACCATGGAGGACGAAGAATACGAAGATGATGATGACTTCGGCGATGACGATGAACTCACCATCGAGACACCAGCCCTCAGCGATGAAGCCGTCGATAGCGATGCATTAATGGAAGAAGTGGAAAAGTTTTTGCGCAGTCAGCGCGACGATTGACGCCACACTTCATCGCGGGGAGCATCAAATGATGCCCCGCTCACTTCACCTTTGATGGCAGCGAAGGCCATTGGTCCCCACCATTGCGCTCCCGCGGTCGCTTCTGGCAATTGATCTTCGGCGAACCAACCAAGCCCACTCGTTTCCAGTGGATGTCCTTCCAATGAGCCACCGGTGGATCGACAGTGAAAAAGCAACATGTACATGCCGAAACGACTGAAGCCCATGCGTTGTCCGTCAACCACTCCCAGTAACTGCACCGGTTCACATTCGATACCGGTCTCTTCACGAACTTCTTTGATGGCCACTTCACTGGGCGAATAGCCCACATCGGCCCAGCCCGTGGGATAGAGCCAGACACCCGAGTCGGGGCGACGCACTAACAGGATCTCGCCGGCATCGTTACCCACAATGGCCCCGATGGCCACTTTGGGTGTCACGTATCCGGGAACACCTTCACCAACTGATTCCATCCACTCTTGAACAAAGTGATCCTGTTCGCGCCGCACTTCTAAAGCTTCATCGGCGGCGGCTTTAATATCGGCGGCGACGTGCAAGATCTCTTCGAACCGTTCACGTTCATAGAGACTCTGGGTGAATCCCAATCCGGTACGAGCAATTCCAGCCAGTGCTTCGCTCCAGCGCACCAGATCACGCGTGAAGTCGGCCGGGGTGGCGTCGCTCATAGGGGAAACCTATCGCTCATGTCGCACGATCCTGGGGAGAGCTCACGCCGTCAAGGTGAACACGATGGCTCGTTCAATTTCTCGGCGGTGAAAATCATCGGTGATTTTGGCCCCATCTTGGGTTCGCACATAGAACGCATCCACGACTTCGTCGCCCATGGTCTGCACCGTGGCATGGCGGATGTCGAGGCCCAGTTCAGCAAGGGCTTTCGTCACCCGATACAAAATGCCCATTTGATCCGGGGCCCGCACTTCGATCACCGTGGCGTTGGATGAAGCTTCATCGAAGAAGGTGACTCGCGGAGCAGCCGGGGCATCTGCAGATCGACGGCGACGTTTATAGGTGGTAGCCCTTTCGGCGAGTCGAGCCTCTAGGGCCAACTCTCCGCGCAAGGCTCGCTGCAGATTGGCAACAACCGGATTCCATTCGATGGGGCCGTGGTCGGGAGGTGCCACGCGAAAGCGCGAAGCAGCCATACCTTGTTCATCCGAATGCGCTTGTGCTCCCAACACGTTCAAACCGTGCAGAGCAAGCACACCAGCCACGCGACTGAAGGTTCCCGGGCGATCGGCGCTGACGACGGTCACAGCAGTTTCCTCGGTGCGCACCTGGGTGTCGCCACTGGCCATCATGGCCAGCACCTCAGCGTCAGGGAAGAGGCGCCATTGAGCAGTGCTGATATCGGCGCCACCCAGCACCAAGCGCACGCGATTCACCAAATCATCAACGAGTTCTGACTTCCACGAGCCCCAAGCCGATGGCCCGGTGGCCAAACTGTCGGATTCGGTGAGCATATGTAAAAGCTCCAGGAGGACCGGAGTTCTTACTGCATCGGCAACAGCGGTGATCGTGGAGGGATCGGCTAGATCTCGGCGCGTGGCCACATCAGGCAACAACAAATGATGCTCCACCATGGCACACACCAAGTCGGTGTCGTCATGATTGAGGCCGAGGCGCGGCCCCATCTTGCGCACCAAGTCCATTCCCACTTCGGTGTGATCACCGGGATATCCCTTACCGATGTCGTGGAATAGCGCACCAAGAACTAATAGATCTGGTCGAGAAACACGATCTACACGTTCGGCAGCATTGGCCGTGGCTTCCCAGAGATGCCGATCAACGGTGAAGCGGTGATAGGCGTTGCGTTGCGGTCGCGAACGATTCGGCGCCCATTCGGGAAGGATGCGCACCCAGAGTCCCCGTTGATCGAGCGCTTCCAAAACAGGGATCGCTCGACGTCCGGCCAACAACAAGCCGACCAGATCGTCAATGGCTCCTGCCGGCCACGGACTAGGAAGAGGCGGACAATCCTGGGCTAAACGATCAAGGGTGATGCGATCAATACGGGCCTGTTCCCGAGCGGCCGCTGCGGCCACGCGCAATAACAATGTCGGATCAGTGGCCGGATCAATGGTGTCGTCGAGATGAATTTCCCCCTGACGCAGAACGACTCCTGGGGCTAATGCTCGATCGGGAATCTTTTTGATTTTTGCTGCCGCCACTCGGGCCCACAGTTCATCGCCCACCCAGGCAACCGAACGACCAGCCGTGGACACCGCACCCATCAAGGCATCAGCTGACGTATAGCCACACAAAGTTGCTACGGCATCTTGATCCTCGAGATGAATCACATCACCACTGCGTCCGGCATGGCGATGGAGAGCGACGCGCACCGCAGTGAGGACATCGCGACCGGCTTCCAAGGCCGCCCAATCGGGGCGACTGATTTCTAAACCACCTTGGGCGGCCCACTGCACGGCATGGATATCACGTAAGCCTCCGTAACCCTCTTTGATATTTGGTTCGAGCAGAAAAGCCACTTCGCCGCTTTCCGCTTGACGACGCCGTACTCGTTCCATGAGTTCACTCAAGCGGTTCGCCGCTTGATTTGTCCATGCCTGGCGCGCTTCAGCGGCCAATGTGTCACACAGCGACTGATCACCGGCGATGTAGCGCACCGTGAGCAACGACGTCGCGGTATCAAGTTCAGTCTTGGCTAATTCCAAAGCCTGTTTGATGGTGCTCACCGAATGGCCAAGTTTCACCCCGGCATCCCAAATCGGGTACCACAACTTGGTTGCCACAGCATCAATATTTTTGGCGCCGTCATGAACTAACAGCACATCCAAATCACTGAATGGGGCCAGTTCGCCCCGGCCGTAACCACCAATGGCCACCAAGGCTGCTGGCTTGTTCAACGGCACTTCACGACTGGCGTCTTCCCACAATTGGCGCAACCATTCATCGGTCGCATCGGCCAATTCTTTGGCTCCACGCATACCGCGACGGGCGGTATCAGCGGCGATATTGCGGCGTTGCTGCAACGCCTGTGCAGCAGGGCCAGTGAGGGATGCCGTTGATGCGGTCTGATTCACAGGTCCAGTCTGGCCCACAATTCGGCGAGACGTTAGGTGCTGCGGTGCCGAGAAATGATCACTGCCGCCTTCCAAGCCCCCCATTCCAGACCTGGCTCAACTAATCGGGGGTCGATATCGGCCCACGTGATCGGGTAAAGGCCGTAGATGTCGGCCGGAAACGATCGCATTTCGAATTCATCACGTTGAACCGGGGGTGCGCCCACCCGTTGAGCTAGCGCGGTGATGGGGGCCGTCGCTCGACGAAAGATTGTGAGTGGATTGGTGCGCTGTTCAGCGGGGTCTTGTTC
>JBJOFA010000044.1:0-7484 GCA_046049015.1 Actinomycetota bacterium
AGGAGAACGACCTGGCAATCGGGGACGGCGTACAAAAGCCGCTCCACGAGTGCCGTGCCAACAAAGCCGGTGGTTCCGGTGATGGCGATGCGTCTTCCCTGCAAATTGTCGACGATCACCCTTTTCTTCTAGCACAGGTCTCTACCAAATGGTAGAGAAATCTTTCCTGGAGACCTTTTCCCTGGTAGTAATGGCCTATGTCGCGCCGAGAAACTGCCACCAGCCCCCGGGGCGAGACACGTGGTCGTATCTTGGAGAGCGCCACATTGCTCTTTGGATCCCGAGGTTTGGACGCCGTCAGCCTGGATCAAATCGCCGCCGAAGTAGGAGTGGCCAAGCAGACCCTTTTGTATTGGTTCCCCTCTCGGGAGGAACTTTTACACGAGGTGTTGGTCAATGCTGCCTCGGAACTACTAGTCATAATTGAAGCTGCTATTCGATCTGCTCCTGATGATCCACTGGAGCGCATCGACGCGGTCATTCGGGCCGTTTTTCGCCCTGCTGTTCGCCGTCCAGCATTACTGGGGTTGCTCCGTCAGATCAGTCGGCTACCAGCCGACTCCGCAGACCTCCTCACCGTTCGTCTTCAACCGCTTGTTGATCGCGCGGTTGTCTGGTTAGAAGATGAAATGAACGCCGGTCGTTTGCGGCGCGGCGATCCAAAGATGATGGTTGCTTTGATGTACGCCACCGTGGTGGGAGTGGCGACGGAACCCGAAGCATTGCGGGCCGTTCGCTGGACCAATGACTTGGTGGGATTGCGACGACTTCGCTCGGAGATGACGGCTTTTATTCACTCGGCTTTGGCGCCGTAATTATCTTTTCAAACTAATTCGACTCGTTCTAGCGGTCCGTGTTTCGTCGACGTTGTTGGTGCCGCCCCAATGCCAAGGCGATCAGTTGGTCGATTAGATCGGAGTAAGAGATGCCGGTGGCCAACCACAACTTGGGGTACATGGAGATTGGAGTGAAGCCCGGCATGGTGTTCATCTCATTACAGAGAAAGCCGCGACCATTTTCCTCATAGAAGAAATCAACTCGTGCCAATCCCGAACCCCGCAATGTGGCGAAAACCTTGATCGCTAAATTGCGCACCGTTTCGGTGGCATCTTCTGGTAGCGGCGCAGGGATCAAGAGATCAGCGCCACTGGAGATGTACTTGTCTTCGTAGTCGTAGAACTCATGAGCAGGCACGATTTCTCCGGGAACACTGGCTTGGGGAGATTCATTGCCCAAGATGGCAACTTCAATCTCTCGTCCACTGATGGCTTCTTCAAAGACGATGGTCTCGTCGTATCTCAGAGCACTCTGAACTGCCTCGTGAACCTCAGCCAAGGTGCGGGCCTTGGACACGCCAATGGATGAGCCCATATTGGCGGGTTTGACAAAAATCGGGAGACCGAGTTCGGAAACAATCTCCTCTATCACTCGAGGAGAGATTTGGAACTCGGTCAGGGCGTGATAACGGGGCTGAGCGATCCCGGCGGCTCCCAAGACAACCTTGGCCAACGACTTATCCATGGACAATGCCGACCCGAGCACTCCCGAACCGACATAGGCAAGGTCTAAAAGTTCAAGGAGACCTTGGATTGTTCCATCCTCCCCTTGTGGGCCGTGGAGCAGCGGAAGAACCACCACGGGAGCTTCCGATGCTTGAGCTGCCTTTAGGACCAGCGAGGGCGACACTTCAAGGCCTTCTGCAATTAATGAGTCAGGCAGCTGGTCAATATCGCCGTGCATGGTGTTCATGACCGATTCCGCCAAATGCCAAGTTCCAGAACGGTCGATGCCGATGACCGTGACCGTGTAGCGCTCGCGGTCCAAAGCTCGCAGCACATGGGCTGCGGTCACACAACTCACATCATGCTCGGCGGAACGCCCGCCGTAAAGAACGACAACATGTACAGGGCTGCCGGGACTCGCATCGGCCCGGGAGGGACGTGACATCGAGTTGGTCGACGATTCCTGCACGATGGAACCATATCGGTCGCTTCAGACCGGATCAGTCATTCTTGGACTGGGCGCGAGAACTACGCTCAGGGACATGGCTATGTCTGAACCTGGGTTTCTTACCCACCATGCGCTGAGGATCAAGGGTTTTGCTCCTACCAACATGCTGGCCGACATGGTGGCTCTTGAACTCGAACTAGTGCAGGAAAAACTCGATGATTTGGCCCGCGGTGGTCTGGCGCTATTCCGAGAAAATCGTGCCCTGTGGCAACTCACGCCAGAGGGCCGCCACGCTCACCTCGAGGCTTTGGCTCGTGACGTCCGAAACTTTGATGTAGAAGCACTGAAACCTCACTATCGATCTTTTCTGGAAATTAACGAGGCCTTCAAATCATTATGCGGAGACTGGCAGCTGCGCGACGGTGTCCCGAATGATCACACTGATCCGAAGTACGACCGCTTAGTTATTGACCGACTTGCAAGGCTCCATGATCAAGTCCAACCGGTGATGACCGCCATGTCCTCAGAGGTTTCGCGCCTCGCCCCCTATGGATCCCGATTGGAACTGGCGGTTACCCAAGTGACTGAAGGAGTCGTCACTATGTTCACTGGTGTTATGTGTGGTTCGTTTCATGACATCTGGATGGAACTCCACGAGGATCTCATTCTCACTCAAGGTATTGATCGAGCGGCCGAGGGATCTTTCTGATGGCCCGTTTCGGTCGGGTGGTGACGGCCATGGTCACGCCCTTTGATAGCAATGGGGCGTTGGATCTTGATGCTGAGCAGCGATTGGCGCGTTGGCTTCAAGATCAGGGCAACGACGGTCTGGTCGTGGCGGGAACAACTGGTGAGGCTCCGGTTCTCACCGATCGCGAAAGACTGGACCTATTCGCCGCTGTCGTTGAGGCCGTGTCCATACCAGTCATTGCTGGAACCGGAACGAACGATACGAATCACTCAATACATATGACACGAGAGGCCACCAAATTAGGGGTAGCTGGACTTCTGGTGGTGACTCCTTATTACAACCGACCACCTCAGTCCGGCATTTTCGGGCATATTCAAGCAGTTGCTGAGTCATCTCATCTTCCGGTTGTGGTCTATGACATTCCTGTTCGAACCGGTCGCAAAATCGCCACCTCCACTCTGGTGAAGTTGGCTCACGACATCGCCAATGTGGTGGCCTTGAAAGATGCCGCAGGAAATCCGGGAGAGACTGCTCAAGTTTTGGCCCAAGCTCCGAGTGGCTTTGAGGTCTACAGCGGAGATGATGGTCTCACCTTGCCGCTGCTAGCGATCGGAGCGGTGGGAGTCATTGGAGTGGCGACGCATTGGACTGCCCCAGAGCACCAAGCAATGATGGATTTCTGGGCCGCTGGAGATACGGCGGCGGCACGACGCGTCAATGAACTCTTGCTACCCAGTTTCGCCTACGAAACTGGTGATGAGTCCCCTAATCCCATTCCGAGCAAAGTGATGATGAATCTCCTCGGCTTGGATGTCGGTCAATGTCGTCTCCCGATGGGTCCGCCCGCTGATTTCGTTATTTCGCGAGCCCGTCAAGTGTGGGCGGACCTAGAAGCGCATAGAGCTAAAGGTCTTTGATGAATTCAACGGTACGTGTTGTCTTTCTCGGCGGTCTAGGAGAAATCGGCCGTAACTGCATGGTGATTGAACAAGACGACAAGCTCTTGCTCATCGACTGCGGCCTGATGTTCCCCGATGCTGATATGCACGGGATCGATTTGGTCTTGCCCGATTTCACGTGGCTTAGAGAAAATTCTGATCGCGTTGTCGGCTGTGTCGCCACCCACGGTCATGAGGATCACGTTGGTGGGTTGCAGTATTTACTAAGAGATCTGAGTTTTCCGGTCTTTGGATCGGCAGTGACCCTGGGATTAGCGCGGAATCGCATCGAAGAGGCCGGACTCCTCAATCGCACCGAGTTGATAGTTGTTGCCGACGGCGAGCGGCTCAAGATCGGACCATTTGATGTGGAATTCATTCCGGTCACCCACTCCGTCCCTCAAGCTTCGGCTATTGCCTTGCATACTCCGCAAGGAGTCATTCTTCACTCGGGTGATTTCAAAATCGATCTCACTCCAGTCGATGGCCGCCGTACTGATCTCGCTCGGCTTGGCTCTTTGGCCTCGAATGGTGGAATTCGGCTTTTGATGTGCGATTCGACCAATGCCGAGGAACGGGGTTATTCCCCGAGTGAAAGTTCTATCGCGCCGGTATTGCGGGCTGTATTCCATGAACATCGCAACCAAAGAATCATCACCGCAAGTTTTGCCAGCCACATACATCGCATCCAACAGGTGATTGATGCTGCTGTCGAAGACGGACGCAAGGTCGTCACGATGGGGCGCTCCATGCAAAAGAATGTGCGAATGGCTCGGGATTTGGGAGTTTTGCATGTCCCCGAGGGAACGCTGATCGACGTTGAAGACGCCAATGATTATCCGCCATCCAAGATATGTGTGATTTCAACGGGCAGCCAGGGTGAGCCAATGTCGGCCTTGTCTCTCATGGCCCGAGGTGACAGTAAGTGGCTCAAAATGGGTGAGCAAGATGTGGTCATTCTTTCGAGTAACGCGATTCCTGGTAACGAAACCAATGTGGCGCGGGTTATTGACGGGCTCTTGCGACTGGGAGCAGAGGTAGTGCATTCAGGTATTGCCGATGTGCACGCCACCGGCCACGCTCAGGCTGATGAACTCAAGATGTACATGTCCATCGTTCGACCGGAGTGGTTCGTGCCGATCCATGGGGAGTACCGACATTTGGTCGCCAACTCGCGAATTGGCATCACCATGGGAGTGCAGAAGCAAAAGACAATTTTGTGCGAAGACGGTGATGTCATCGAGTTGAGCGATGAAGGGCTGGAGATTGTCGGACGGGTACCGGCGGGCTATCTCTATGTCGATGGAATTGTTGGTGATGTAGGGCAAGGAGTACTTCGGGATCGACGCGTATTGGCCGAAGAAGGTGTGGTCGTGGTCGTGGTGACGGTCGATCTAGAAAGTCGAAAGGTCATCACTGGACCAGAAATCATTACTCGGGGTTGGGTGTACGCCCCTGAAGCCGAGGATCTCCTTGATGAGGCTTGTGAGGTGGTCTCGGCTGCAGTTGAAAAGGCGCTCTCGGAAGGTGTTCGCGATCCAGAGAGTTTGGAAAAAGATGTGCGCCGAGCGGCTGGCAAATTCGTGAACGAAAAGACCAAGCGTCGTCCGATGATCGTTCCCGTGGTTATGGAGACATGAGAATCGAACTGAGGGGAATGAAAGTCGGTCTTGGGGCTTTTCTTTGCTGCGGGGTACTTGTGGCCTGTGGAAGTAGCGAGACTCAAGATGTTCCGGCTCTAGGGATTGATCTCATTGAGCCGGCGATTGATGCAGTTCGAGAGGCCCAGGGGGTTGAACCTGCTTTTTTTGAAATCAACAGCACTGCTGATGGAGTCAATCTTTTTATTGCTGCATCTCGTTCGGGAAACACAGATACTCCCGATGCGGTCATTCAGGGTCGGTATACCAGCGATGGTGGGCTGGTGTTGGCTGAGGAACTTTTGGATGCCTCGGGTCCGGTTTTCACGGCAACAAATTTGAACCTCTCTGCTGATCGCCTTGTCGGACAGGTTGTCAAGGAATTGAAAAATGCCAAAGCGCTGATGTTTGTTCTTTCTGCCGCAACGGTGAATGCTTCGTCTGAAAACGGGGGGTCCTCAGGGGGAAATACAGATAACCCAGAATCGGGCGAACCCTTAGTAGGCCAGGATGTGGTGAGGCGCGTCCTTCTGGAATCAGAGCGTGGTGGTCGCTTGGCAGTGTTCGTTGATGGGGATGGAAACATTCTCGGGACCGAGGTGCTCGACGGTTGAGGCTGAGCCGCCTCGAATTAGATCCGACGAATTGACCGAACACCTGTGCGTAGCGTTGCTAGCGTTCAATGTGATGTCTCGCCCAAAAAGACCGGCTCAAACTCCGGCACGTACCTCTCGTACTCCGAAGAAAGCTCCGGTTAATGCGGCTCAGGCTTCGGTGAAGGTTGCCGAAGAAAAAAGTCCGGGGGAAATTCGCCAGGCGGTGAACGGCCGAGAGCATGAATTTTGGGCCATTGCCTTCATGGCCGGTGGCATCTTGGTGGGGCTAGCGGTCGTGTTCCAGCAGGCCGGGCCGGTGGGCCGAGGAGCCGATGCCGGGCTCGGAGCGGTCATTGGCTTGGGCCGTTATGTCTTACCAGTCATTTTTTTGGCAGTGGGAGTTGCACTTTTGCGCGGGGGCTATCTTGCAACTCGAACCCGCCTGACATTTGGCTGGGGTGGTGTTCTCTTGGCCTGTCTGGGGGTCCTGCACGTGGTCCGCGGTCCCCGGGCCTACACCGGAGTTGATGCACTCGGTGGTGCGGGAGGTTGGCTCGGTGCCGCAGTGGGCGAGACGCTACGAACTCTTCTCAGTCCGGTGGGGGCAATTCTCATTTTGGGGGCGGTGGCTTTAGCCAGCTCTCTCCTTATGACCACTCTGGGATTGAAGGCCATCATCTTGGCCCTCCGTGATGTGGCACTTTCGATGACTTCATCAATGTCGCGACATTTTGGACGTCAGTGGCAACGCGTGGCAACGCTCAATGAAGCGCCAAATGAAACCGATGAAGAAACAGATGACGAACCTGATGACGCATCCGATGCGTACTCCCATGATGATGGTGCATCCCCAGATTCTTCCTGGCCGGACGACTCTGAACCGGCTGATAGTGACCTTCGCGATCTCTTGTCCCAAGGTGATTCATCCTCGTTGACGAAAAAAGATGAAGGGCCTTATACCCAGGCGCGACTTGATGAAGATGATGCCCAGGCGACTTCATCACGGCGGAAATCTGCTTTGGGTGGCGCAGGTTCCGAAGGTCAAGTTTGGACCCTGCCCCCGGCTTCGTATCTGAGCCGAACGGGGAAGCAGTCAATTGACGAACGTGAAATCGATCAGCGAGGTCGCGATCTAGAAAGTGCATTGTCCTCGCATGGAGTTGAAGTACGTCTCGTTGATCGCACCGTTGGACCAACTGTGACGCGCTATGAATTAGAACTCGGCCCTGGGGTGAAAGTGGCTCGAGTGACCAGTCTGCAAAAAGACATTGCCTACGCCTTGGCCGCCACGGATGTACGAATTTTGGCGCCTATTCCGGGTCGTTCGGCAATCGGTATTGAGGTTCCGAATCGCACTCGTCAATTGGTGTCGCTCGGCGACCTCATGGCGTCGGCCGAAGCCAAAGCCTCGAGTCATCCCCTCGATGTGGCGATCGGAAAAGATATTGCCGGTCGATCAATCTTTTTGAATCTGGCCACGACGCCGCACCTGTTGATTGCCGGTGCTACGGGGGCCGGAAAATCAAGTGGTATCAATTGCATCATCACCTCTTTGTTGATGAGATCAACTCCGGATCAGGTTCGACTGATTCTCATTGATCCCAAACAAGTCGAAATGGGTCAATACGCCCGACTGCCGCACTTGTTGACGCAGCCGGTGACGAATCCT
>JBJOFA010000045.1:0-7398 GCA_046049015.1 Actinomycetota bacterium
GACCACTCGTCCCGCGACAGGCGGATTGCATCAATGTTGCTTCCAAGGCGGTCTCATCATCGAGTGGTGGCAGTAATCCTGGGAGTCGTTCAGCCAACATGGTTTTTCCCGAACCCGGAGGACCAACCAGCAACAAATGGTGAGCCCCGCTTGCGGCAAGCTCCACACCGAGTCGCCCCGCGGCCTGACCGCGAACTTCGGCCAGATCCGGACCACTGGCAGTGTCTGAGATATTTGCAGCGGCCTCTTGAAGCCTGAGGCCACCAGCAGGCTGCTCTCGCCGAGAGGACACCGGCGCCAGATCGGGCCACGGAGAATTCCCCACAAGACATTCCACTAGCTCACGAAATGTTTCCGTTGCTCGCACTTGTACCGCCGAAATCATTGACGCCTCAGCGGCATTTTCGACGGGCACAATCACGACGGATTCTTGGTGACCATGGGCAGTTCGTGCGGTGTGGGGATATTTCACGGCGAGGGCCATCGGTGCTACACCGGCAACCGGACGGATGCGCCCATCCAAGGCCAGTTCCCCAATAAAGGACAACCCTTCCGCGCAAGCTGCCGGAATCTGTTCATCGCCAATCAACAACGCCAAGGCCATGGCAACGTCGAGAGCTGAACCCACTTTGCGATGATCGGCGGGGGAAAGATTCATCGTTATTCGTTGAGCAGGCCAAAGAAAGCCACTGTTGATCAGCGCAGCTCGAATGCGATCCCGGGATTCGCGACAAATATCGTCGGGTCGACCCAAGATGGTGAATGTGGGCAGACCACGTCCGATGTGAACTTCAACAGTCACCTGATACCCAATGCCACCGGTAACACCGGCCGCGGCGACCGAACATAAAGCCATCGTTGACACCCTTTTCGATTATTGGTCGTTACTAGTAACAGTCGTTATTGGCGGAACGATCCATGGTGGGCGCACCTTTGGTGACCGCGGTGACAGAGAAGACCAACACCCACCTGAAAGACTGCTAACAATGCTTTCGACGAACCTGCCCCGAAATTTCCCAGGTCGCACTCACCGGATGTTCATGGCGACTCTGGTCTTGATGGCAGCGACCGCTGCATGCAGTGATACCGATCGCAGTGCGTCGCGCTTTTGCGGCTCATTGAAAGATGCGCTGCCCGATCTCACTGCCACTTTGACATCCTCTGATGACATTTCTTCGCTCGTCAATCGCTTCGAAGGGCTGAACTCCATGACACCAGTGGCCATTGAAGAGGAATGGCAGGCTCTCACCGAACTGGTTCAACTTGCTGCCAGCACCGATCCACTTGATCCGCAAGGGCGCCAAACGCTCGCCGACGCCGCATATCAGACCGAGCGGCCAGCCCGAGATATTGAACGATGGGTGGAAGCAACGTGTGGCTTCCAGATGCCCGATGTCATCGGTCTCGAAGGACCGTATGTTCCGTGAAGATCAATGTTCCGTGAAGATCAATGTTCCGTGAAGATCAATGTTCCGTGAAGATCAATGTTTGCTGAAGATCAATGGACTTCTCTGATGGTCAGAGAATTTCGCCGCGCTTCAAAATGACCTTGTCCACCAAACCGTATTCCTTGGCTTGCTCCGCGGTAAACCAGCGGTCACGTTCGGCATCAGCTTGGATGCGCTCCAGAGTTTGACCGGAATGGAAAGCGGTCAATTCGGCCATACGCCGTTTGGTGAAAGCCAACTGCTCAACCTGGATTGAAATATCAGTGGCCTGACCTCTCAAGCCCGCAAGTGGCTGATGCATCATGATTCGGGCATTAGGCAGGGTGTAACGCTTGTTCTTGGCGCCAGCGGTCAAGAGGAATTGACCCATTGAAGCCGCCAGACCCATACAGACGGTGGCTACATCACAACTGACGAACTGCATCGTGTCGTAAATCGCCATCCCCGCAGTCACCGAACCCCCGGGTGAATTGATGTACAACCAGATGTCGGCGTCAGGGTCTTCGCCCTCTAGATACAACAACTGAGCGCAGATTTGGTTGGCCATGTCATCGTTGACATCCGTCCCCAACATAACGACGCGGTTTTTGAGCAAGCGGGTGAAGATGTCGGCCCGACCGGCCCCATCCACCGCATCGAGAGCCATTGGAGCACCGGGTCCGGGGTGAAAGTCCGTAGTCATGAGCCGAGACTACCTCTGTCTCAGGCAGAATGAATGATGTGACAAACGTCGAACGATTCGTTCCGAGCACTGATGAGCTCCTTGGCTATAACTCCAGTTTTGCCAAGGCGTTCCCCGATCACGGCCTCCAGCTCGTTCCCCGGCGACATCTAGCAGTGGTGGCCTGCATGGACAGTCGGATGGACATCTTCCAACTGCTCGGTATGGCCCATGGTGATGCCCACATCATTCGCAATGCCGGTGGGATTGTCACCGATGATGTCATCCGTTCCCTGGTGGTTTCACAGCGTCGTCTCCAAACCCAGGAGATCCTTCTCATCCATCACACGGACTGCGGCCTTCACAAACTCCGTGAAGATGAGTTCAAGCACGAAATTGAAGAAGAATGCGGCTTGAGGCCGTGGTGGGCACTCGAGTCATTCAGCGATCCCTATCGCAGCGTGGCCCAAAATATAAAACGTCTTGAATTAAGTCCCTTTATCATTCACAAAAATCACATTCGGGGATTTGTATACGACGTCAACAGCGGCCTCCTCGAAGAGGTCAGTCGCGTCTGATTCCCGAAAAAATCACGGCGATCCGAGCGGCGTCATCGAATTGACTTCGCTCATGTAACAAACCGGCCAACCCTGCAGTGCCTGTAGGACTGGCATCGATACCAGTAAGTGCCGGCCCAATTTCAGCCGCGGCCTGAACCTCGTCCTCGTCGACCACCACCACCGTTCCCGACGTTCGACGAAGTTGGTCCACATCGGCAACCCAGTCATAGGTCTCATCATCCAAAATGCCGTCGGCCAGTGAGCGCGGTACTGATTCCCAGGGCCACATATGACGAACCCATTGAGAGGCGGCCTGTTCATCGAATTGCGCGCTGGACCAGGCTCGAGCCAAAGGAGCACATCCGGCGGTTTGCACCGCATGCAATGGCGCAAAACAACCCGCTTCGCTCAGACCGCGAGATACGGAGGCGGCAAAAGCTCCACCTCCCACCTGAACAAAGAGTGCGTCAAGGGATGTAATGCCCGAGGCCCTGAATTGCTCAGCCATTTCCCATCCAATGGATCGCCCTCCATCCAGACACAAGGCATTTTCTGGTCCCTGAACGCTGAAAGGTATGGCGCCTTGGTCTACTGCAGATCGAAAACGGATCAGTGTCGGATCACCGGGGGAATCTGAATCTAAACGACGACATCGCGTAATTTGGGCCCCCAACTCAGCCAAGGTGTCAACGACGGCACCATCGGCCCACTCAGGGATGAACACTTCGATGGGCCACTCGACAGCGCGGGCCAAAGTCGATGCCGCAATGGCGGCGTTACCACACGAAGCGATGGCCAAATTTGGCCTCTCATCTTGTGCCGACCACGGAACGAGTCTTAAACGTTCTGCAACGAAGAGATGCAGAAGAATAGAAAAGAGGTGTCGGGCTTTTTGACTCCCTGCGACGTCACCAGTTTCATCTTTGATCCAAACTCCCCCGTGGGAGACGAAATCCAAAGCAGAACTGAGGTCATCAGCCCGCTCGAGCGGTGTGGACGTGAAGCCAATTCCATCCACGGCAGCGATCAACTCATCCAAGTCACTGGCCAAACCCACTAACTCGTCATCAGCCAAACCTCGGGATCGACCAAAGGACCACCAGGCCATCTGAGTTCGATAACGAATGAACGGATTACCGGCCATTTCGTCACTCTCGAAGACCCCACCATCGTCTTCGATTAGCAGAACATGATGTCGATCGCCACGCTCACGCGGACAACGCCACGGCAAGGCTGTCGCTATCGGAACACCGGTTCCACAAGCCGCACAGCGCAAACCAATGACCGCCATCAGGACCGCAGATCAACGAGCAGCAAGGCGATTGTTGAACTCAATAATCATCTCGTCCCAAATTGGAACGTAGCGGCGCAGTCCCGACCAAAAGGATTGATGGCGGCGCGCTTCGAAAAGTTCAAAGGGAGTACCTTGTTGTTCCACCCAGGTGTAATAACCCAAATTGAAAATTCGATTCCGATCTCGTTCGGTGCAGTCGATCATGTCTTCGGTAGTGATATGTCCCAGATGACGGCCGAAAACCTCCGCTGCATCGTCGGGTTTCATCTCGCCGCCAAATCGCTCGCCCAATGTTTTCACACGCGAACTGGGATAAAGAGCACCACCATCGGTGGCCACAGTGATGACCGCGTCGTCCGGGCCCAAGTTGAGAAGCTTCGAAGTCTTGATGGCCGCCAAGGTATTGCAAATAGCCGAGAAACCGAAGTGTTCTAATGCTTCGACGAGTTCGGGAGAAAGGCCTTTTTTGCGAGTGAGAAATTCCTTGCCGGCTGCAGAGTTGAATAAAACATCAAGTTCGTCGGTGGCACGATCACTAATCGCACAAACCACATCACTATTCATGATGTTGTGAATCAGCGGGATGTGCTTGTCGCCGATTCCTTGAATGTTGTGTTCGCCAAAACCATTTTCGAGCATGGTCGGACATTCCAACGCCTCAACCGAAACGATGCTTGTTCCGTAGTCTCGTTTCAGCCGGTCGCCGGCCGCAATGGTGCCTGCTGATCCGGTGGCCGAGGTGAAGGCAGCCAGTCGAAGGTCGCGCCCAGACTTTTTCAAATCATCGCGAACGGTCTCAAAAACATGTCCCAGAGCGCGACCGGTCACTTCAAAATGTCCCAGATGATTCGAGAACTCACAGAACTGATTGAAGATGAAGTTCACAGGATCGCGATCTAGTTCATTACAAGCGTCGTAGATCTCTTTGACGTTGCTCTCGGTCCCAACTGTTCGAATGACATCCTCGGCCGGATTCACGCACCACCTATCGAGCCAATCAAAACGCTCCTGGCTCATGCCGGCAGGAAGAATGGCCACTCCTCGACAGCCCATGAGGCGACTGATTGCCACGCCGCCGCGCGCGTAGTTCCCCGTCGAAGGCCAAATGGCACGGTGATAAGTCGGGTCAAACTGCCCAGTCACTACCCGCGGTGCCAAACAGGAGTACGCCGCCAAAACTTTATGAGCAGTGATCATGGGGAAGCGATCACCAAAAACCACGATGATCGGGTTTGGAACTCCAGTTAAGGATGTCGGTAAAACAACATGCTCAGGAACTGAAACTCGATCTCCATTGAGATCGTTATACCAATGCACTCGCCAGAGGTTGCGGGGGTCGGGTCCCTGTGGGTCGGCGTCACCAATCAGATTGAGATCGATCGAGGCTGGGTTGGCCAGCTCGGCGAAAGTCGGAAGGCGAATTCCTTGTTCGCGAAATCGCTGCACACTGCGTTGAACTGCTGATTCATCAACTATGCGATCAGCAAGCCCGAATTGATTCTCGAGGGCCGCTACGGTCTCTGCGGAATTGGCGATAAGGGTCACGAGCCCAGTCTGTCAGGCGATTACGAACTTAGGACAGTGCCAAATAGCGCAAGTCGGACCTCTCGGCCCTAGTCTTTGCCCTGCTCGATTCGGGCCGACACGCAATTTAGATGCGGGCGTGGCGAAACTGGCAGACGCGCAGGATTTAGGTTCCTGTCCCGAAAGGGGTGTGGGTTCAAGTCCCTCCGCCCGCACACCATCTTTAGGGTCCTCTTAAAGCCTGGCACCTGTCAGGCGAAGTTGAAGTTGTGTGCGATCATGTTGATCCATGACCCGCTCTCCATCAGTGGTCGCTGAACTTGCCACACCAGCATTAGTCGTCGACGCCGACGCTCTGAACGCCAATGTGCAGTACATGGCCTCAGTTCGACCCGGACTTTCGTTGCGACCGCATATCAAAGCCCACAAGTGCACAGCGCTAGCTCGAATCCAAGCCGAGGCCGGACATTTGGCTTTTACCTGTGCCACGGTGCGAGAGATGATCGGCATGGCTCGAGCTGGTCTTGGATATGACCTGTTATTGGCCAATGAATGCCTGGATGCTCTGCGACTAGCTGACCTCTCTCGCTATCAAGATTCCGCCCGCCTTACCGTGGCTGTTGATTCAATCGAAACGGTCATGGCTGCTTCGAAGGCTGGACTGACCTCGGTAATCATCGACGTCAACGTCGGTTTGCCACGTTGTGGTTGTGCTCCCAGTGAAGCCGCATCACTGGCTCAAAAAGCCCGGGATCTCGGACTCGAGGTCCGCGGGGTCATGGGATATGAAGGCCACCTCATGGCTCTGGCCAATGATGATGAAAAGGCTCGCCGAGTTCACGAGTCAATGGTTGAACTCATCGGTGCTTTTATCGCCGTGAGAGATGTATCCGGAGATACCTGCACCGTGGTATCCGCTGGAGGTACCGGCACTTTCCATCTCTTTGACCAAGACGAGATCATGCAACAAGTCACGGAAGTTCAGGCCGGGAGCTACGTCCTCATGGACAGTCATTACGGGGCCCTTGGTTTGCCCTTTGAACAAGCCCTCCACGTTCTTGGCACAGTGATTTCGTCGCAATCTAAGTGGGCTGTGGTCGACGTGGGCCTTAAAGCACTCGGCATGGATCACGGCAATCCGTCGATTCCGAATGCTGATGTCTGGTTCTGCAGCGATGAGCACACCACTTTTTCGGCCCACTCCGGCCAACAGCCAAAGGTTGGTGACAAAGTTTTCCTCCAGCCAGCCCATGTCGACCCCACGGTGGCCATGCACGACACCTTGCATCTGGTGTCAGCAGTGGAACTTGACGGCTCAATTCTTGATGAGTGGGCCGTTGATCTTCGGGGTTGGTCAACTCGAGATTTTTGAAGGGGTCAACCTTTTGGGAGGCTCCAGTGAACCACGTTACCTATCGTCGTGCCCTGAATGGTCTGGGGATCGTTCCGAACCTTCCAATCGTTATGTACAGCAATCCAATCGAAGCAACTGACGGACACATCAATCCAGGGAATTATCAGGCAGCCTTTGAGTTTGCTAAGACTGCGGTGCTCCAAAATTTTGGCAGGCAGTGGGTAGTCTTCGGCCAATTTCTCCAGCACTTCTTCGTCGGTGCTGCGTGCGCCGGTGGCGGTTTTTTTGATGACGGGCAAGCCCAGTTTGTCAAAGAAGATTTCGCCCAGTTGCTTAGGGCTGGCCAAGTTAAACGGCTGGCCTGCAATTTCGTACGCTTCTGTTTCTAGCTGCACGATGCGTTGGCCCAGCGCGTGGCTTTGTGCGGCGAGTGTGGGTGCGTCAATCAACACACCGTTGCGCTCGATGCGATACAGCGCTTCGCTGCTTTGAATTTCTAGGTCGTAGATGAAGCGCAGTTTGTCGTCGGCTTGCAAGCGTGGCCACAGTACTTGATG
>JBJOFA010000046.1:0-7362 GCA_046049015.1 Actinomycetota bacterium
TGTGGTCACCGAGAAAAATAACGCTGACTCGAATCTGAAGGCGTGGAAGATCGACGACTGGGTCCAGTCTTTGACTTCGTCCTCGTCTCACACCCTCAGTGCTTACCGACGAGATGTGGTGGATTTCGCCCAATGGTGTGCCCGCGGCGACATAAACGACCCGCGGGTCGTTGACCGACTGCACATTCGAAAGTATTTGGCTTTTTTGGCCACGCATCAATATGCCAAGCGAACGATTGCCCGTAAAGCATCGGCACTGCGGCGGTACTTCACCTGGACCCGTCGAGTGGGAGTCACCGATATCGATCCGGCGGTTTCATTGCGAGCCCCGTCGGGTGAAGGCCGGTTACCGCGAGTGCTCGATGGCGCTGAACTTCAAAAAATCCTCGAGCCCGGTGCATTGCGGGAGGACGAAAGTATTTGGAAGCGTCGGCGCGACGATGCCATTTTGGAGATGTTGTACGGCAGTGGCTTGCGTGTCAGCGAACTGTGCGGCGTAGATATCGACAGTATTGATCTGAAAAGACATCTGGTAACCGTGTGGGGAAAAGGAGGCAAAGAGCGGCGCGTGCCGATGTCTCTGGCTGGAGTTGAAACATTGCGCCAGTGGTTATCGGTTCGTCATGAGGTCGTCGGAGATGACTCTGGAGATGCTCTTTTTCTCAACGCCC
Organism: Actinomycetota bacterium; assembly: GCA_046049015.1. GTDB lineage: Bacteria > Actinomycetota > Acidimicrobiia > Acidimicrobiales > Ilumatobacteraceae > Casp-actino8. Next base: position 672 of record JBJOFA010000046.1, read on the forward strand.
ACGGTCGGCGTCTGGGAACGAGAGATGTGCGGCGCCTTTTAGATGAGCGGGCCGAAAGCCCCACTCACCCGCACGCCCTTCGCCATACCTATGCGACCCATCTCCTTGATGGAGGGGCGGACCTGCGGTCCGTTCAGGAACTTTTGGGGCACAGTGATGTTGTGACCACCCAGCGATACACCCACGTGAGCAAAGAGCGTCTACGGTTCGTGTATACAAACACCCATCCCCGAGCCTGAACCCCCGGGGAACGTGTCGCCCGCCACCATGACCGCGCCCACACCTCACCAATCCGAGCACCAATGCAAGAGTGAGCGTCGGCGCGATTTCAGCGAGGAACGGATAGGGCTATGAGCGATTCGGCTAATTTGCCGGCGCGGGCGGTTCCGGCAATTGAGCGGGCCTGGACGCAATGGGTGTCGCAAGGCGATGTAGCGGCGCGTGACCAGTTGATTGTTCATTACTCGCCATTGGTCAAATTCGTGGCTGGCCGAGTGGCAGCCGGTTTGCCTCTCGGCGCCGATACCAGTGAACTTGTTGGCACGGGCATTTTTGGTCTGATGGATGCCGTAGATCGTTTCAATCCCGAGTTGGGCTTCAAATTTGAAACCTTTGCTGTGCCCCGTATCAAAGGCGCGATCCTGGACGGATTGCGGGCTTTGGATTGGGTGCCGCGTTCGGTGCGGTCCCGCTCGAGGCAGATTGAAAACGCCATGGCCAAATTGAGCCATGAATTGAAACGCAGTCCAACTGATGACGAGTTGTGCCAAGAACTGAAGATTGACAACGATGAACTGCAACGTTGGTTAGGAACCATTGCGGTGGCCAACGTCGGTCCGCTGGATCACGTGGTGGCTGGTTCGAATGATGGAGAACCCCGTCAACTTCCGCCAACGCTTGACGATGGTCCCGATGCGGTGGTTGAAGATCGAGAGCTTCGCCAAGTCATGCGTAACGAGATACGAAATTTGCCCGAAAGAGAACGAACTGTGGTGGCGCTTTATTACGACGAAGGAATGACCTTGGCTGAAATTGGTTCCGTGCTCGGAGTCACCGAAAGCCGGGTTTCGCAAATTCATTCCAAGGCCATCATCATGTTGCGTTCCCAGATGTCAGCAGCCGGTATCTAAGCGCCACCGAAATATTTTTCGCCGCTTAATAACGACTGTGACCCACCGTGACAGGTGGTTTGTCTTGCACTCGGTCAACGAAGCCTGGCTCGGGCGCTCATCGCAATATTCGCGACAATTTTTGTAGCAATATTTGCAGCAATATTTGTCATGGTGTCGGCATTGGCCGTCGAACCAGGGGCCTTCCTGAATGGGAGAGTCTTGCCGAAATCGATTCCGGTATCGGTCGTCGAGTCCACACCGCCCCGGTCAACGGCCGCAATCTGTCTGCTGGCTCCCGTACCCGGAAAAATCGTGGGTTACTTCCAGGCTCCGGGCTGCCCCTACTGCGCCGGTCGCCGCGCCATTGATTTCGCAGTTGTCGCCGGGGATGTGGTTCGTTCGCCAGTCGCCGGTCAGGTCTCATTTGCCGGAACTGTGGCTGGCACGGGTTACGTCACGGTCGTTCCATCTGGCGCACCTTCATATTTAGTTACCGTGGGCGGGGTAGGAAAAAGCGAGCTGGTCCCAGGAAATAATGTCCTCGCCGGGGCGGCGATCGGTACTGCGGAGCAATCCGGCCTCATTCCCCTGACCCTTCGGCGGGTCCTATCGAGCGGTTTGAAGACGTATCTGGACCCCGAGCAGTATTTGGCCCAGTGGCGGGTCCGGGCCCGTTTGATTCCGATCGACGGTGGGGCTGCTCGCCAGGTAGGGCCGATTTTTGGCTGTCGGATCGGGCTCGGGGACCGTGCTGCTGGCTTTGGCTCCCGCTAGCCTTGCCATGGCTCGAAAACGAGTCAGACAATCAGCACACTTTCCATTCTGCGGTCGTGACCAATGGTCATGCGAGGAGGTGTGTCCCTAACCGCAGATAAGGAGAGTTACGTCATGGCTATCGTCACAATGCGTCAGCTACTGGAAGCCCGGGTCCATTTCGGACACCAGACCCGCCGTTGGAACCCCAAGATGAGGCGCTTCATCTTCGGTGAGCGCAACGACATTTACATCATCGATTTGCAGCAGACCCTGGAGCGCATTGAGACCGCCTATGCCTTCGTGCGAGATCTGGTAGCCAACGGTGGCAACATTTTGTTCATCGGCACCAAGCAGCAGGCCCAGGACCCCATCTCTGGTTTTGCCGACAAGTGTGGAATGCCCTACATCAACGAACGTTGGTTGGGTGGCATGCTCACCAACTTCGAGACGATCCACAAGCGGGTTCAAAAGATGTTGGAACTCGAGCAGATGCAGCGCACCGGTGAGTTCGACTTGATGCCGAAGAAGGAAGCTCTCTTGAAATCGCGGGAACTCGACAAGTTGCAAAAGAACTTGAGTGGTATCCGAGCTATGACCAAGCGTCCCGATGCCGTGTTCGTGATTGACACCAAAAAAGAGCACATCGGAGTGACCGAGGCCAACAAGCTCGGCATCCCAGTAGTGGCGATTGTTGACACCAACGTGGACCCTGATCTCATCGATTACCCAATTCCTGGAAACGATGACGCCATCCGCGCTAATGAGTTGATGTCAAAAGTCATCGCTGAAGCAGTCATCGAGGGTCGTTTCATCGCCTCCAAGCGCAATCCCGGTTTGGTTGCTCCGGAAAAGAGCGATGCAGAAAAGGCCGAGTTCGCCGCCAGCCAAGCAACGGCCCGCACTCAAGCTGCTGCTGCTCAAGCTGAGCGTGAAGCCCGTTTGGCTGCGGCCAAGGCCGCGCCTGCTCCGGAGACCGATGAAAGTACCGAGGCCTGAGCAATGTCGTTCACCGCTAAAGATGTTCAAGCCCTTCGTCAGTCGTCGGGTGCAGGAATGATGGATTGCAAGAAGGCTTTGGAATCCACCAATGGAGATATGGAAGAAGCCAAGCAATGGCTTCGGGAAAAAGGTTTGGCTGCTTCGGCAAAGCGCGACGACCGGGAAAATACCCAAGGTGTCGTCGCTCTGGTGATCGACAAGAATGTCGGAGCCATCGTCAAATTGAAATGTGAAACCGACTTTGTCGCCGGAAGTGATCAATTCAAAGGCGAGGCGCAAGCTTTAGCCGAATTGGTGGTCGCTAAGGGCGAGGCCGCGGTCAGCGAACGCAATGCAATCCTTGAGGATTTGAAAATAACTCTCAAGGAAAAAATCGAACTCGGTGACGTGCGCCGTATTGAAGCAGCCGAGGGCAATGTGCTGGACAGTTATCAGCACATCCAAGGTGGCCGCGGCGTGAATGCCGTGTTGGTGGAAGTCGCAAACGGAACAGCCGACTTGGCCCACGACATTGCCGTGCATATCGCCTTCGCCCGTCCCACATATTTGTCGCGGGATCAAGTGCCCGCTGAGGTGATTGACAAGGAGCGCACCACCCTTGAGGCCATCAGCCGCAATGAAGGCAAACCTGAGGCTTCACTTCCCAAAATCGTGGAAGGTCGTATGAACGGCTTTTTCAAGGATGTTTGTCTCTTGGAGCAGCCTTACGCCAAAGATGACAAGCAATCTGTTACTCAGATTTTGGGTAAGGCCTCAATTGTCAACTTCGCTCAGGTAGAGATCGGCTGATCAGCGATGGCCGGATCTGACGTCGATCACGTTCGTCAGCCCGACCGTCCCCAGTGGAAGCGGGTCATTTTGAAACTGTCCGGTGAGGCTTTAGCCGAACCGTCAGGGTTTGGACTCGACACCAACACATTGCGCCAGGTTGCCCTGGAAATCAAAGATGTTCGCGACACGATGCACATCGACATTGCCGTAGTTGTGGGCGGTGGCAACTTCTGGCGCGGACTTAAGGGTGCAGGTCAGGGTATGGATCAGGCCCAAGCGGACTTCATGGGCATGATCGCCACGGTGATGAATGGGCTGGCCCTACAGGATGCTCTTGAACGCGTCGGTCAGCACAGCCGGGTAATGACCGCGGTGGAAATGCCCAAGGTGGCCGAACCATATATTCGGCGCCGAGCCGAGCGCCATATGGAAAAAGGGCGTGTCGTGATTTTTGCCGGAGGAACGGGAAACCCGTTTTTCACTACCGACACTGCAGCGGCCTTGCGAGCGGCCGAAATTGATGCCGAGGCTATTTTGAAGGGAACACATTCTGGTATCGACGGCGTCTACACCGCTGATCCGAAACTGGACTCCACGGCGGTTCGTTACGACCGGGTCTCCCATAAAGAGGTCATCGAAAAGGAATTGCGGGTCATGGACGCCACCGCCATAGCCTTTTGCCGGGATAACCGCATCCCTATCGTTGTTTTCGACGTAAGTACCCCGGGAAACATCCGATCCGTACTGGAGGGCCGAGCCGTCGGTACGCTGGTCGGGTGATTGACGACATTCTCCTCGAGGCCATCGACAAGATGGACCGAGCCGTAGAACATGCCCAGGGTCAGTTCGCCACGGTGCGGACCGGTCGGGCGACTCCGGCATTGGTGGAGAAGTTGCAGGTCAACTATTACGGCGCTGATGTGCCCCTACAGCAATTGGCTGGGTTCCAGGTACCAGAAGCTCGAACCTTGGTTATCAAACCTCACGATCGGGGAGCGATCACCGCAATTGAGAAAGCCATTCGAGAGAGCGATCTCGGCATGTCTCCCAACAGCGATGGTGTTGTCATCAGACTGAATATTCCCATGCTGACCGAAGAACGCCGTCGAGATTATGTGAAAATGGCTAAAAACATGGCCGAGGATGGTCGAGTGGCAGTTCGCAACGTACGTCGGGACTCTCGTAAGCAATTGGAATCAGCCGAAAAGGCTGGAGATATTTCAGCCGATGAGCTGGAGCGGGCGGAAAAGGAACTGGACAAGATCACGCACGATCATGTCGAAAGCATTGACAAGGCAGTGCAGCGCAAAGAGCAGGAGCTCTTGGAAGTCTGACGAGGCAGGATCATGAGCGACGATATGTGGCGACGAGCCGAAGATGAAACTGGAAATGACGAGTTCGACGATTTCGGCGAACTGCGTTTTTCTGATGATGACGAAACCTCCAGTACGGCATCCTTTGGTTCGACTGGTGAGATTCGCTTCAGCGATGACAGCGGGGCGGCAGGACGCTCCGATGAATCGGACGTTGATATTTGGGGCTCCTATTCAGTTTCTGCACCGCGTCCAATTCCAGATCGACCTTTACGGGATCAAACTCCCGTATTTCAACCGACGTCTCAGATGAGCGCTGACGACGGTGATGACGATTTTGGTGAAATTCGATTTTCAGATGCCCCGGATGTTTCACCGGTGGACTTCGGATTCAGCGATGAACCGAGCGGCCCCGTCGTGCGCAGTGATAGCGACACCAGTGGTAGCCGACCGCGAATCAAACTTGGCGAATCCACCTCGGGAGGGCGTCGTGAACGCGGTTCGGGGGCTTTGCGCCGTCCGACAGATGGTCCAACGGGACCGTCGACTTTGCCGATGCGGCCGGCGCGACGTGAAGATGATTCGCTTTCAGATTTTGCACGGTCAGATTTCTCTCGCTCCGGTGAAATGCGACGGGATGAGAGTGACTCCTTTTTTGGTGAACCATCCAGCGATAACGATTTCAGCCTTGACTTTGATAGTGAACCAGTTCGCGAAGTTCCCCGAGGTACCGCTCGCAGTACACCGCGTGATGCATCACGGGATTCATCACGGGACACATCTCGAACAACGTCTCGTGAACCGCGACGCGACTTCGGGCGAGATCCAAGCGGCCCAGCACCGCGCGAACCGATGTTCACTGGGTCTACGTCCCCTGGTCCGATGTCACGTGAACCGCGTCGTGAGCCTAGGCCGAGCATCGGCCCAGATGATCTGGGTCGACCCGGATCAGGAGGGCGGCCCCGCCCTCCGTCGGGTCGAAGTGGTCCGGCTCGACCAGCCCGCGTCAGCCGGCCTCAGGAACCTCAAAGCGGTGTGGCCGGACGAGATATGCCCATGGCCATTGCCGTGGGATTGCTTATCGCCGCCGCATTCGTTGGCGCCTTGATGTGGAAGCCCGTGGCCGTGCTGGCTTTGGTAGTTCTCATCTGCGGTTTAGCGGCGATCGAATTCTTTGACAAGGTCACTGAAAAGGGTTACCGCCCTGCGACCATCATCGGTATTTTGACCGCAGTCATTGCCCCGTTAGCTGGCTACTGGGTTGGGGAAACGGCACTGCCATTGGTCATGGTTTTCGCCATGATCACCACCGCCTTCACTTTCGTGGGTGCCACGGGACTTCATTCAAGTCCGATTCCTAATATGTCGATCACCTCACTTGGTGTGATGTGGATCGGCCTGATGGGTTCCTATGCCGCACTTTTGGCTGGAGTATCAAATGTGCCTGGGCTTTCAACCGCTGGTACTGACACGCTTTTCATCGTGGCGGTTGGAGTTGTAGCCAATGATGTCGGGGCACTCTTTGTCGGTTCGGCGGCTGGTAGTACTCCTCTTCGTCAATGGATTAGCCCCAACAAGACCGTCGAGGGTCTCATGGGTGGAACTGTGGCCACGCTGTTTGCCATGTGGATCGTGGGATTGCAAAGCGATACCTGGAATGACATTGGCGAGATCTTGGTGCTAGCCATTGCCGTGGCGGTCTTGGCCCCACTGGGCGACCTGGTTGAAAGCATGTTCAAG
>JBJOFA010000047.1:0-8847 GCA_046049015.1 Actinomycetota bacterium
AATAATTTCCTAGGCGGTATCGGTGGTCGACCCATTGAATTGGCGAAGTGCACCGTGACCAAAGAAGAAGATGGTCAGAAGTGTGCCCAGGAAATGTTGGCGAATGAAGATGTTCAGCTGGTCATTACTGGCGCCATGCTTAATGGCAACCAGCCGCTACTCGATGGTCTAGCCGGACAAAAGCCGGTGTACATCGCTAACCCGGTGACCACGCCAGAGTTCTTAGCAACTGATGCTTTCGCCTTCACTCCTGGTTCACCCGGAGTGGTTGCTGGTTTGGCAGTTTTCGCCGCCAAGTACGTTCCAGAACTAGAAGGCATCACCGTCGACACGGTGGCCGTTGTGTATAACGACAACCCGGCAGGCCAAATTGCATTCACCGCTCTCACCAAGCCCGTGCTTGAGGGTCTGGGTGTGGCCAATGTGAAGGGTGTGGCTGTTGCTGACACTGCTGGACCTCAGGAAATGGCCACGGCTATTCAGTCAGCCGGCGCCGAAGATGCTGACGTCTTCTATCCGTTGGTGACCATTAGCAGCTGTATCGGAGTGTACGACGCTCTCAAGACCTTGGAGATCGACACCGTTGTCGTGACCACTGGATTGTGCTTCGGTGTGCCGATGCAGAACCACCTGAAAGAGGTCGGTGAGGCCGGCAATCTTCCCGATGGTTGGTATTTCGGCGGCTATGGATACTCCTATGAAATTGCAGGAGACCCGTCGGTGGATGCTTATCTCGAAGCCGTCTTTGCTTGGGCTGAAGAGTTGGGCAAGGACGCTGCGACCCTGGAATACACCGGCTTCGCCCTTCCGACCTTTGGAACCCTGATGACCGCAATTCAATTCTTGAATGGTGGAGCTTCTGATGCCGAATCCTTCCGAACTGCAGCTAAGGCCTTTACTGGACCGCAGTGGGGAGTGGTTGGACCCATGAAGTGTGGTGGCAACCCGACGTTCCCAAGTTTGTGTGGATTCCAAATTGGTATCCAGCAACAGCAGGGCACGGAGTACGTCTCCATCCGGGATGGTTACAACGGCAATCCCATCGATCCGCAGGCTGATCTGGCGGGGTGAGTAGCTTTACCGATTATTTCGGGGGAGTTTCTCCGACATAGTCAGAGGAATGCGGGGTGTGGAGGACTGAAATTCTCCACACCCCGCATTCACATTTCAGAAGTAATGCGTGAGGGCACGCAGTGTTCGTCGGGGGTCGCCTTATGTCGGGTCAGTCTTTCATCGAGTTCGTCAAAAAACGCCGAGTCTTGGTTGGTGTCATGGCGATCTTCGCCGTGTTCATGCTGATGTACATCCAAGAACCCAAGCAGTTGGCACCGATGTTTTCCAATATCGGTACGGGAGCATTGATCTCGGCTATAGCACTTGGTGTGGTGCTGACTTATCGCGGCTCGGGCGTGGTGAATTTCGCCAACGGTGTCGTTACGGTCTTTATCGCTTATTGGTTCTACGGCCTGCGCTATGAGGGGCGCTTGTATATTCCACCGTTGCCAAATCCTCTGGCGCTGATCGAGATTCCGGTCAACTGGTTCCGTGAATCCGGTAAGTATTTGGATCTTCCTAATTGGCCGACTGTGATTGACCTCCCCGGAGAGCGTCTGCGGCATTTCTTGTGGCCATGCTGCTGGCAATTTTGCTGGGCCTGGCACTACATTTTCTGATCTTTCGTCCCCTGCGACATGCCCCAGTACTGGCCAAAGTGGTGGCCAGTGTCGGTGTTTTCGTGGTCTTACAAGATTTTGTTCGATTGCGATTTGGTGAAACGGCCAAGAGTGGCATTCGCCTCCCTCTTCCCGAAGGTAAACAAAAGCTTCCCGGTGATCTCGGAGCCATCCCCAATAACCAGATATTCCTGGCTGTTGTGGTGATAGCCATCGCCTTTGGACTCTGGGCTTTATTCAAATTCAGTCGTTTCGGCTTGGCGACGCGCGCCGCTGCCGAAAACGAAAGAGGCGCCATCGTCCTAGGATTTTCGCCAGACTTTTTGGCCGGAGCGAACTGGGTTCTCTCGACAGTCATTGCGGGACTCCTAGGAATTTTGGCCTCACCGATCACCAATTTGGACACCATCTCATTGCCGCTCTTGATAGTGCCGGCGTTGGGAGCAGCGTTGCTGGCGAACTTTTCGTCATTTGGTCTAACCGTGGCCGGAGGCATGGGTATTGCCATGATGCAAGCTTGGGTTCAGTTTCAGGGAGCCAAGACCTGGTTCCCTGATGGCATTTTGCCTCCGGCGGGATTGGTGCAATCACTGCCCTTCTTCGTCATTTTGGTGGCCATGGTGGTGCGCGGTAAATCACTTCCGGTTCGCGGTGCGGCGACGATTGGTCGGATGCCCTTTGCTAATCGTCCCCAGCATGTAACCCGCTTAACCGTCATTTCAATTATCGGTGCACTCGTACTCCTCTTTGGTTTCAGTTATGACTGGCGGCAAGCGACGATCAATACCTTGGTAGCCATTGTCATTTCGCTGTCACTAGTGGTGCTGGTGGGATTCGTGGGTCAGATTTCTTTGGCTCAAATGGCCATTGCCGGAACTGCTGGATTCTTCCTCTCCAAGTATTTGTCCGACCTGCCATTCCCGCTAGGCCCGATCGTTGGCGCAGCGGTGGCGGCCGGCTTCGGGGCATTGATTTCAGTTCCGGCTTTGCGGGTACGCGGGGTGAATTTGGCAGTCATTACGCTGTCAGCAGCGGTAGCCATCGAACAGTTGGTATTCAAGAACAAAACCTTTGCCGGAGAAGCGGGGGCGCTGAAAGTGTTGCCACCTGAAATTGGCGGCTACGACTTCGGTCCGGCAAATACCAAACTCAAAATCGCTGGCCTGAAAGGTCGAGACGACATCCCACCCAGCGTGTGGTTTGGGGTGGTCTGTTTGGTCTTTGTCGTCGTGCTCTGTTTGATGGTGGTGAATGTTCGAAAGTCGGCAACAGGACGTCAGTTCTTGGCCGTGCGATCAAATGAAAGGGCTGCAGCGGCGTCGGGAATCAATGTGGCCGGAACCAAAGTGCTGGCCTTCGCCTTGGCTGCCTTTCTTGCCGGCTTGGGTGGCGCACTTTCGGGATATCGATTCGGTTCAGTCACTCCGATCTATTTCGGAGCCTTTGCCTCGTTGATTTTCTTGGCTTTTGCCTATCTCGGTGGTATCGCCAGCGTCAGCGGTGCAGTTTTGGCCGGTCTGATTGCTCCCAATGGAATTAACTTCACTTTCTTGGAAAACATTTTGCACATCGACCCGGGCTACGCAACATTGATTGGCGGAATCGGTTTGATCTTCACCGCCATTCAAAACCCCGAGGGTTTGGCGGGAACGCCACGAATTCTCAAACAACGTCGAGCCGATGCGGCAGTGCGCAAAGAGGCGAGAAAACTTGAGCAGTTACAAAGTGAGGGTTTGGCGAATGAATCGGAAACGACTGGAGTGAACTCATGAGTCTGTTGCAAACGAGGGGGATGTCCGTCACATTCGGCGGTTTACGGGCCGTGGATAACGTCGACCTTTCTGTCGAGCCGGGACAACTGGTGGGATTGATCGGCCCGAACGGTGCGGGTAAGACCACCTTCATTGATGGCATCACCGGTTTTGTGCCCACCTCGGGCGTTATCGAATTCAAAGGGCAGGAGATCAATGCTCTGCCGGTGCATACTCGAGCCCGTCGTGGACTGGGTCGTACGTGGCAGTCATTGGAACTCTTCGATGATTTGACCGTTGAAGAAAACATCCAAGTAGCGGCGGAAAAGCAATCCATGGGCAATTTTCTTGCTGACCTAGTTCGCCCTGGACGCAAACGTGATCGAAGTGGTGTGGATTTCGCCTTTGAAGTCCTCGGCATTGGAGATTTAGCGGACAAGTACCCCAATGAAATTAGCCAAGGACAGCGCAAGTTGGTTTCGGCAGCTCGGGCCTTGGCAGCTCGACCGGATCTGGTCTGCATGGACGAACCTGCGGCCGGATTAGATACCACTGAGTCTCAGGAACTTGGTCGTCGCTTACGCAAAATCATTGATGCCGGGTTGACGATTTTCCTTGTCGACCACGATATGGGCCTGGTTCTTGATGTTTGCGATTACATCTACGTGATCGAATTTGGCGTCAAGATTGCCGAGGGAACTCCATCCGAAGTGAAACAAGACCCCAAAGTCATTGAGGCATACCTTGGAGGTAGCGCAACAAAGGAGACTGGACAATGACAGTTCTACTGGACATTCAAAATTTGAACACCGGTTATAACGGTGTTTCGGTTGTGCGAAATCTCGATCTGCAAGTGAATGCCGGAGAGGTTGTTGCCCTCTTGGGCCCGAATGGTGCGGGAAAGACCACGACGCTCTTGACGACGTCAGGTTTGATTCCCCTCATCTCGGGAGACATCAAAGTTTTTGGCAAGTCGGTCAAAGGGCGTCGTCCTCACCTCATCGCCCGCGAAGGTCTTGCGCACGTTCCCGAAGGACGCTCACTTTTTTATCAATTAACAGTTGGCGAGAATTTAAGACTGGGAGCGGCTAAAGGTTCTGCTGACGTGAAGAAGGCACTCAGTTATTTCCCGGCATTGGAATCAATTCTTGATCGCCGCGCTGGTTTGCTTTCTGGTGGTGAGCAGCAAATGCTGGCTATGGCTCGGGCACTCACGGTGAGTCCGCGCTTGTTGATGGTGGATGAGATGAGCCTTGGTTTGGCACCGATCATCGTGGAGCGTTTGTTGCCCATTCTTCGACAGATTGCCGATGACACTGGTGCCGGCGTGCTCTTGGTCGAACAACATGTTCATATGGCCTTGGAAGTTGCTGATCGCGCCTATGTGCTGAGTCACGGCGAATTAGCTATGGAAGGCGATGCCAAGGAGATGGCTAATGATCGAGGCCTGATCCAGGCTAGTTATCTCGGCGAGGGACACTGACCAATAAGTTCGGCCAGATCAGATTTCAGCGAGGATTGTCTGCTGGAAACTGCTTGAGGTAGCTCTGCATGTCGAAGTAGTCGCGCCACAGAGTGATTTTGTCATTGACGACTTCCCAAACTCCTGTCACCTGTAGCTCTATCCATCCGAATTCCATTTTGAATTTGTCGGTGCGTTCATTGAAGACAACGTTCTCAAAAGTTGCTTCGCGATGTATGGGCCAGGTGATCTCGGTGCATCGAGCGAACATGGGGGCAAGGATGGTCTTGACACCCTCATGGCCGTAGACCTTGCCGATAGGAACATTGTCGTATTCGCAGGACTCGTCGACGAATTGCAGGGCTGCTTCGATGTCGTTGCGCTCCAAGGCGCCGATGAAGGCATGGACTACTTCGACTGGGGTCATAACGTCTCCTGGATCACGCGCTCATGTGTTCGACTATTCGAATGCGCACGGGAATAGCGCTTTGAACTGCCATTCCCGTCACTCGATCGTAACCACGGTCAACTGAAACCAAGCGATTGGTGGGAGAGCCGATATCGCGTACCTTTTCGTCGGTCAAACTTGACCCACCCCAGGAATGGGCCATCGAGATCACGCCCTGGCGCACATCGGCAGCGCTTTCGACCACCGCCCAAAGTGAAGCCCGCGGGGACGAAATTTCGATGACGTCGCCATCGGCCAAATCGCAGATCTCCATGTCGTCGGGATTCATATATGCGGGATTGGTGGTTCCCTTGGCCCCGAGAGCCGATAGTTCCGGTCCGTAGGAATTGAGAGCGTATTTCAGACGGCGACTGACCAGACGGAACGGATACTCCGCAGTATCGACTCCGAGAAATTCTGCCGCATCGGTTTCGTCGGTTACATCGGATAACTCAGCCACGATGTCATCAGGAGCGAGGGTGAAACGGGCCGTGCAGTCGGGATCCGCAGGCTGAACGACGAAGGCCAAATCAGGATGAAGTTTGCGTCGATTGAGCCGAATATCGGCCATTGCCATCCGTCCTTTGGCATAGACCAGATCGAGCATCTCATCGTCAGTCGGACGGCTATCCATGGGGGCAGGTCCGCCATCGAGTGGCAGCGAACTGCCGATTCGCTGGGCAATTTCCCAGAAGAACTCCCATTCATTGAGGACGTCTCCGTGACGCGGAAGGATTGCTTCGGTGTAGTTGGTGTACGGCGCGTTGAACCAGCGATCCATGAGATGAGGAACGTCGGCCCTCTCGAGCGACAGCGTTGGCGCAATCACGTAGTGAGCGAATTCGGCTGTTGCCGACATTCGATGGTCGATGACGACGAGCAACTCGAGATTTTGCAGTGCCTGGATGGTGAGCTCTTGGTCGGGCCAGGCCACCACCGGATTGCCTCCATTCACAATGAGGGCTCGAACTTGTCCTTCGCCTTCAGTCAAGATTTCCTCAGCCAAAGTCGTGGTCAGCATCTCGCCGCGGATTCCCCGCAAATTGCGAATTCGGGACGGAGTGCCAGTCGCTGGAGGCCGCGCTGCGTGAACTTGGGCGCGTCGAGGGGTCGATGGGTAGAGGAAATATCCACTATCCAAATGGTCGCCAGCACGATTGACGCGACCGCAGATGGTGTTGAGAGAAATGGCGAGATGTTCAGTGAGACCCGAGTGAGGAGCCATGTTCGGACCGGTTCCGGTTCCGCAAGTTCCGCGTCGAGCCGATGCGAACATGCGCGCTGCGGCAACGAGGTCGTCTGGGGAGATATCGCACCGATGGGCAACAGTGTCGATACTGAATGAGGCGACTGCTCGTGACAGTTTCTCGAGATCCCCCACCCATTGCTCACAGAACTCGTGATCAATGAGATCTTCATCAAGAATGATCTTGATCATCCCGGCCAAAAGTGTGGGGTCTTCTCCCGGTTTGACTGCCAGATGGATGTCGGCTTGGGTGGCAAGTTCGGTTCGGCGGGGATCGATCACGATCAACTTCATGCCGCGATTCTTGGCCTCGCGCAGAACCACGAAGGGATTGGTGCCCTGCAAACCTCCTACTGGCCCATAACTCGAGACCAAGGGGTTATAGCCAACTGCCATCATCACATCAGCGTTTGAGAAATCCTGATAGCCGGCCTCCCATATTCCGGCACGAAAAGGTGCAGTGGATTTGGCTGGCTGATCGATGGTTACTGATGTGTAGAAAGATGGAGATTCGATTCCTTGGTGGAACGAGCGGGCAACGGGAATTGCCAGGCTGTTCTGATATCCACCTGTGCCGGTGTAACTGGCAACGGCTCGAGGACCATGGGTGTCAATGATGCGCTTCAACTTCAGTGCTATCTGGTCAAGTGCCTCAGAGGACGAAATGGTTTCGAATGTCCCATCAGCCCGGCGGGCAAGAGGCGCGGTGAGGCGTTGATCATGAGTCATCTGCTCGGGAAGTTGGCGTCCCTTGATACAGGTGTAGCCGGCAAAAATGGGATCACTGGGAATCCCGCGAATTGCCACAGCCTTACCATCGAGTACATCTACTTCGATAGGACATGCCGCATGGCAGATCCGGCAAAAGGACTCGCGGGTCGATAACAGATCTTCAGCCATGTCGACTGCCCCCAATCGATGTCCTCGGAATTGTCTGCTGAGAGACCACCCGAGTCGCTTTCAACCTAATGCCCCGTTGCGTTGAGGGCAATAGGAATGGCTTCGATGCGGCCGATTCGCAAGGCGCATGGTGGCCCAATGGGTGACCTCCATGTCGCTGCCACGCTGTCGAGCGAGTTAGTTTGGCGAAGTGGCCAGTCGGGGGGATCAATGACCAAGCCGTTTCGCTTCGGAGTCCAGAGTTATGCGCCAGCGTCGGCCCAGGAGTGGAGGGATCTCGCTCGACGGGCTGAAGATCTAGGCTTTTCTTCTTTCCATTTAGCGGACCATGTCATTGGACCTGGACCGGCCCTGAAAGCCACCGGTCATCCGGTGCAAACCGTGGCAGCCATCCCAGCCATGGCCGTTGCGGCTGAAGCGACCAAGACCATCAAAGTTGGCTGTCGGGTGCTGTGTGTTGATTACCGTAATCCCGTCATGCTGGCCAAAGAAGCAGCCACCTTGGATTTCTTTTCCGAAGGGCGGCTCGAACTGGGCCTTGGTGCGGGATGGTTGGCTAACGAATATGAAGCCATGGGAATCACTTTCGATCCGCCCAAACGCCGACTCGATCGGCTCGAAGAAGTCATTGCCTTGTTGCGAGCCAGTTTCGCCGATGGAGAACTCAACATCAGCGGTGAACACGTCCACGCAGTGGGATTTGAGGCGGTCCCAAAACCGGTGAATCGGAAAATGCCGCCATTGATGATTGGTGGTGGGGCTAAGCGAATCTTGACCATTGCCGGGCGGGAGGCCGATATTGTCAGCCTCAACTTCAACAACTCATCGGGCCGTTTGGGACCAGAAGGCGTCGGATCCTCGACAGCTGCGGCCACCAGAGAAAAGATCGAGTGGATCAAGCAGGCTGCTGGAGAGCGATTCAGTGAAATCGAGTTGGAAATCGCAGCCTATTTCACCATCGTTACCGATGACGGCGCCGGGACTCGCGAAAAGATGGCCCCTATGTTTGCCATGAAGGCGGAGGACTTCGCCGACCATCCCAATGTTTTGATCGGCACCGTGGATGAGATATGCGACCGGATAGTTGAACGGCGAGAACGGTTCGGCATTAGTTACGTCAGTTTTGGAACCTCAGTGATGGAAGCAATAGCGCCGGTTGTCAGTCGTTTGGCCGGAACCTGAACGACGTTGTGACGAAGAAGGAGAAGACATCCAATGACAGTTGATCTCAGCACCTTTAATCCCTTCGACCCTGAAACTTTGCAGTGCCCATTTCCTCACTACGAGGCGATGCGCAAGGAGGATCCGGTTCATTTCATCCCCGGAATCGGGGTGTACATGGTTGCCAAGCATGACTTGGTGATGCA
>JBJOFA010000048.1:0-7302 GCA_046049015.1 Actinomycetota bacterium
GAGCGGGACACATCAGTTCATGTTTGACAGATGTACTCATCTGGACACAGACAATTGTCCTGCAAAATGTTCTTGTCACCGTTGACATTCAGACGAGACGAATTTCAAGAGTTTCGCTCAGAGGGAATCTCAGTCCGCAAGCACATTTCTTTCTTCTTTAGTTTGCCCGATCCAGAAATCAAGTTCCCTGGAGTTACCAACGACAATCATGACCGAATTATTGATCTCGCCATTGCTGCCATTGATACTGACCGTGTTAGC
Organism: Actinomycetota bacterium; assembly: GCA_046049015.1. Classification (GTDB taxonomy): domain Bacteria; phylum Actinomycetota; class Acidimicrobiia; order Acidimicrobiales; family Ilumatobacteraceae; genus Casp-actino8. Next base: position 262 of record JBJOFA010000048.1, read on the forward strand.
GGCAACGAAGGACAGCTAGTGACGTGGTTCGCAGTGAACTGGTCAGCCGTACGACTATGGCCAATATCCCGCAGATAGGCGAGAATTCACTCATGAAAAAACTGGGGATCGTCGTTGGATTCATGCTTGGAGTCTTCATTGCTGGCTCATCAGAGGTTTTGGCGCATGATCCGATCATCTTGACGCCCGAGCAGATGACTCCGGAGGACGGTCCTTTCCTGCCGGATGGCACCATCTCGTTCGCTCTATACGGCTCCATCAACGGTGGTGATGATCGAAGGGCCTTCAGCGTTGTATTTCAGGAGGGAGATCGACTTTTCATTTCGTTCTTGATTCCCGATCTTCCACCCGAGAACGAGTTGTCAGAAACCGAACTGCCGTACCTGGAATTGGTCGACCCTCAAGGGAACTCGGTGATCCTGCGACCGGATCAGAGAACGCCTTTTGCTGAACCGTTCTCCGGGACAAACTACATTCGTCTTCTCGATTGGCTTGACGAGGCTCAATCCGGAATGTATTCGATCATCGTGCGTGGTTCGTCGGTCGCTCGCTTCACGGTGTCAGTTGGTGAAAAAGAAGTCTTTGGTACTCCCGTGGAAAGAGTGCCCAATCGATCGGCCGGAGTTGCCGGTGTCATGGACTGGTACGCAACGCCGCCGGTGACACTCGAAACAACGACCACGGTCGTCACCGCGACGACCAACTCCCGTCCGAGTGATGCGTCCCCTAATACCGAAGGTAGTTCGGAAGATGACTCGTCGTCTGCATCAACTGTTGATGGACCTTTGGTTCTCATCGTTGTGGTTCTCGTTCTTGGCTTATTGGTAGTTCTCGCCGTACGTCGTCATCAGGAAAAGCAAACATGAATGGGGTGGTGGACGCAAGGTGACCACCACCCCATTCCGTGGGATTACTCCAGGTTCTGCGTGCAACCGTGACCGAGGGTCAGTGTGGCGCGCTTGGGAGAACCGTCATAGGTAGCGCTGACGACGGATGGCTCGATCCAGGTATCCATATCTTGGAGGTAGGAGAAAGTTCCTTTGCCATGTTTGGACATGGACATTTCGACGACGACGCTGTCAATGGTGATCTCGGCATTGGTGGCTCTGGAAGCGGTCAACACCCAATAGGCATAGGGACCGTCCACTGGCGCACCATTGATGATTCCGCAGAGCTCGTGGTCGAGAGTGAATGTGCTCTCGATGTCGTGGGAGCCGTTGCCATTCCAGGTAGCGACATTGCTATATGCCGCAGAGGCCGGGAGAGCCGCAAGACTGAGCCCTGCGATAGTCAGTGCGGTGACAATTCGTTTTTTCATGAGCTTTACCTTTCGTTCGTCACTGACTTCTCTCTCAGATGTCAGTTGCTCTGTTGAGTAGGGGGTCTACTCAACGGTGAAAGGTAGATGTTTAGTTACCTGAATTGACTACACATTTGTACTCCGTCACATCACATATGTACTCAATTAGCCTCGTACAATTGTCCCGTGAGCACGGCTGATCCGAAACGAGAATCGGTCTTTCCGGCAATCGAGAAAAAGTACGGAAAGCCGATGAGTCATTGGCACAAAGTCATGGCAAAAATCTCGACCTTGAAATATGCCGAACAAATGAGTCATCTCATGGAGAATCACGGCTTCACCCGTGCTCATGCCAATGCACTTGTGATGTATTCCCGAGGCTCAACAACAACTCGTCGCTATGACTCACCGGATGCCTATTTCAAAAGTTTGGACGAGACGAAATCGACGACGATGCGCAAAATTTTCGCCATGTTGCAAAAGGCTTATCCCGAGTTGGAGATAGTCATTGCTTGGAACCAACCGATGCTGAAGCGGGGCACGCAGTATGTGTTCGGGGCCTCAGCCGCTGCCAAACACATCCTGATCGCCCCATGGAATCCCGACATTTTGACGGCTCTCGCCACCCGCTTGAAGCCCTATGAAGTCAACAAGAAGACCATCCGCGTCCCCGTGGATTGGGAAGTTGACGCCAAACTTCTTCGCGACATGCTTGCTCTCCAGATGAGCAAGTGACCGCAGTAGATATGCTGTGGCCAGGCGTTCGTAGCTCAATGGATAGAGCATCTGACTTCGGATCAGAGGGTTGGGGGTTCGAGTCCCTCCGAGCGCGCCAAGTTCATTTCGAGGCGACTACGGTCAAAGTGTGAATCAAACAACGATGGTCAAGAAAACCTCCAAGGCGTGGAGTGTGTTGGCGGTGATTCTGGGGAGTTTCTTCACCCTTGCTGGGATCCAGCATTTCGCCAATCCCGAGTTCTTCAACGACATCGTTCCCCCGTGGCTTCCCCCCAACGAGAGTTTCTGGACCTATGCCAGTGGTGTTGCCGAACTGATCGTAGGTCCCCTTTTGATCTGGCCTCGTTACCGCCGCATTGGCGCTTTGGCGGCGATCGCTCTCCTTATTGCCGTGTATCCGGCCAATATCTACATGACTTGGGACTGGCGCGATCGTGAATTGTCCGAACGCTTGGTGTCGTATGTGCGACTGCCTTTGCAGTTTGTGATGATTTGGGTTGCCTATCGGATCTATCTCATTAGCCCCAGGCAAACACCGGCTGCTCCAAGTGAGCAACTCGCTCATTGAGCCGGCCCTCGATTCCTACCCAGCGCAACTGTAAGAGCACTGCACCAGTTGGCGCATGAATGAGATCCCCACTCAACGGAATTTGCACTACCGGTCGATCGCTTTCGGGGATTGAGACGAAGCGCGGTGAATCTGGTCGACAGAGCTCGTGCAAACCGATGCGGTAAGCGTGAGCTACTTCGTCGGGATTTGGTGTGATCTTGGTGTTTGGGCCGGCCCACAGCACCACCGGTGTCATCAGGTAGCCCGACCGAGTTACGTAGTCATCAAGAAAGCCAACCACGGAGTCGGTTCGTAATTTCAAACCGAGTTCCTCGTCAAGTTCTCGCAGTGCTGCATCAGTCGGAGTCTCATCAGCATCCAATCGCCCACCGGGAAGGGCCCATTGCCCGGCATGCCGATTCATGCGCGCCGCTCGACGGCACAGCAAAAACGAGGCACCTCCGGCGACTCCACGCATCCGACCATCCAAGTGGGCAACGTCCCCAGGTACTCCGCGCATGGGATTGTCACCCGGTTCATAGGGGTCCTCGTGATCATCGGGCTCGCTATCAGTGATCACAACAGCCACTGCAGCGCGCCGCAAGCCTTCATCTGGCAAAGTCAACCGTTGGTGTCGGGCAAGATTTTCTTGAAATCGCTTACGTAAGTCATCAGTAAAGAGGATCACTCGGCAGCTCCCTGAGACGAGAGTTCTTCGGCAGTGCAAAGACGAGCGATATTTTCTATGCCGTCCCAGACATCAGTGAATCGAGTGGTCAGTGGACTGAGTCCCAATCGAATGATGTCGGGTGGGCGTGAATCGGCGATAACTCCATGATGTTGGGCCAATGTCTGCACGATGTCGGTGGCACGGTCATGGCGAATGGCTAGATGACAGCCGCGCTTACGTGGGTCTCGCGGGGTGGCAGTGGAAAGTCCGAATGAATCAGCAACCTGTAAGCCGAAATCAACGAGAGCTTGACCTTTGGATGCAATTGCAGACATTCCAGCGCGGTTTACTAAAGCGATACCTTCTTCAGCGGCCACAAGACTCAATATGTGTGGTGTCCCCAAAAGGATTCTTCGCACATCATCGTGCGGACTGAAGCCATCCTGCATAGCGAACTGATCACGATGACCAAACCAACCACGAATGGGCGGGGAAATTGCCTGATGCAGGTGCTGGGTCACAAAAGACCAAGCCGGAGCACCGGGACCTCCGTTAAGGAATTTGTACGTGCAACCCACCGCAAGTTCAACCCCCAGAGCATGAACATCGAATTCCACTGCGCCTGCCGTATGCGAAAGGTCCCACACAACTAAGGCTCCAGCCGTGCGGGCAGTCTCGGTGAAGGCTGCAACATCACACATCTCTGCGGTGCGGTAGTCGATGACGCTGCGCACAATGACTGCAACATCATCGAACTGTGTTTCAGGGGTGAGGTATCGAATGTCTAAGCCCAGTTGCTCAGCGATGCCCTCTACTACAAAACGATCGGTAGGAAATTCATGCGCATCAATGACAACCACTCGACGATCGTGGCGAAGTTGCAACGCAATATTAATTGTCTGAAAGAGATTGATTGTCGTGGAATCATGCACCACTACCTCTCCGGGTAAGGAACCAATGATCGGCCCAAGTTGATTGCCAACTTTTCGAGGCAGATCCAACCATTGGTCCCAACTGCGAATCAGGCCGTCAGCCCATTCATGTTCGAGCACGTGAAGTACTCGGGCGCGAGTGGCTTTGGGTGTGCGTCCGAGGGAGTTGCCATCAAGATAGATGAGATCGTCATCAGGAATAATGAACTCATCGCGGAAACTCGCAAGCGGATCCGCACGGTCCAGTTCCTCGGCGTTGTGGCGGGTGGGCACCGTCTCATTCTGCCGGTCGGGACGACCCGAGTTTCCCTAAGAGTGGACAGAAATGATCGGGCCGATTTCGATTGAGGTGTTCATAGGTTGGCTCCAGGGTCCACCGGGCGCCCCTGTCGATAGCCGACTGTTGCTGATGGTGCGACGGATCGAACTGGACGCCGTCAGTTGAAGAATCTGCGCAGGGCGGCGGCCATTTGTTTTCTTGGTGGCGCGCTCGACGGTAGGGCATCCACCATCGGGATCGAGGTGTGGATGTGGCCGCGTGCTTCCAGATGCTCGACCGAAACACCGGCTCCGCGCAAGGTCTCTGCGTAGGCGTTTCCCTCGTCACGAAGCGGATCGAACTGGCAAGTGACGATCATCGTCGGAGGAAGTCCGGAGTGATTGGCAGCCAGGAGCGGTGAAGCCATGGGATGTGAACGATCTTTCGGATCGGCGTAATGGTTCCAGAACCATTCCATCAACGACTTCGTCAGGATGTAGCCCTCGGCGTTCTCATGATGCGAACCGTGCTGACGCGAACCGTCGGTCACCGGTGTCAAGAGAAGCTGTCCCGACAGAGTTGGACCGCCAGCATCTCGCGCCAATAATGCGGCCACGGCGGCGATATTGGCTCCTGCACTCCAACCGGCAACCGCGATCTTGTCGCGTCGCCCACCGAGTGACTCCGCATTGGCCGCCACCCATTGCAGAGCAGCGAACCCGTCATCGGCGGCTGCCGGGAAACGATGTTCGGGTGCATGGCGATAATTCACCGACACGATCACGGTGTCGGCGTTCACGCACAACTCGCGGCACAGTGGATCATCAGACACGTGACTACCGATGACCCAACCTCCTCCGTGGAAATAGACCACGATGGGGTGCGGTCCCGGTGTAGCGGGGCGGTAGAGGCGATATTCGAGATCCGAGCCATCGGCTCCCGGAAGCACGCCGTCCACCATTTCTCCTACTTGGGGGCCAGGTGGACGCATACCCGCCGACGCATCGGAGAAGGCCCGTGCATCCACCGGTGACAGCGACTCCATCGGCGGAATCCCGAGTGTGGCCATCATCTCGAGCACCATGTCGACGTCGGGCTGCACCTGACGGATGAGGCCGTCGTTGACCTGCTTGGACTGTGGTCCGGTGACTTCGAATCCGAAGAAACCTCGTTCGAGAACTTCGGTACAGGCCTTGCGGTAGCGGCCGACGCCACCGATGTAGGGCAGGAGCACTCGCGGTTTTCCGGGAACGTTGGCTCCCATGTACCACGAATTTGCGTCTTGGAAGATGGTGATGTCGGCGCAATCGCCGCAGTGCACGCGCCAGCCTTCTTCGGCGGTGGGAGTGGGTTCAATTGTCTGGAAGCCCTTTTCGCGCATTTTCAGAAGAGCGTCGCGAATCCATTCGACGTGCTGCTCGATCGACACCATCATGTTGGACAGCACCGAAGGGCTTCCCGGTCCAGTGATCATGAACAAGTTGGGGAATCCGACGGTTGTGAGGCCGAGATAGGTGAGCGGACCATTTTCCCACTTCTTCTTGAGAGTCAGTCCGTCCTTGCCGGTGATGTCCACCGAGACGATGGCTCCGGTCATGGCATCGAAGCCGGTCGCATAGACGATCACGTCGAAGTCCATTGATTCCGAACCGAATTCGATGCCGGTCTTGGTGATGGTGCGAATCGGATCGCTGTGGAGATCGACGAGTCGAACGTTGGGTCGATTGAACGTCTGGAAATAGTTGGTGTCCATACACGGACGCTTGGTGCCGTACGCGTGGCCGTATGGGCTCAGGAGTTCGGCGTCCTTGGGATCTTTCACGACCTCGCGAATCTTGGCGCGCATGAACTCACAGATCACTTCGTTCGCCTGCCGATTGATTCCGGCGTCGTTGAAGACCACGCCAGTGGCCTGGAGTTCACCCATTCTCCACGCTTCTTCGAGCATGGCGAAGGCCTCTTCTTTCGAAACTGAAAGAGCCGACACCATCGGCATGGGAAGCGGGACACCGGTGTTCGACAGACGTGCTTCGTTTTCGTATTCGGCACGGTTGGCTTGTAGGCGATCGACGCGGTATTGCGGTGGTGGGCCGTTGAAGGCGGGAATTGAGAAGTTGGGTGTGCGCTGGAAGACGACCAGTTGCTCGGCCTGTTCGGCAATCAGGGGAATGGATTGGATACCCGACGATCCGGTACCGATGACGGCGACGCGCTTGCCGGTGAAGTCGATCTCGTGGTGCGGCCAGCGGCCAGTGACATAGACGTCGCCACCGAACTTTTCCGTGCCGGGAATATCTGGTTCCTTGGGCACCGAGAGACATCCCGTGGCCATGACGTAGAACCTGCAGGAAATGCTCTCACCCGTGGACGTTGTAATCGACCACTTCTTTGTCTTGTCGTCCCAGATGGCTCGGTCGACTTTGGTGTTGAAATCGATACCTGAGTAGAGGTCGTGCTTCGTGGCGACGAATTGGGCGTAGCGCAGAATCTCGGGTTGGGCGGCGTGCTTCTCCGACCAGGTCCACTGGTCATGAAGTTCGGGATCCCAGGTGAACTGGTAGTCGGTCGTGGAGATGTCGCAGCGGGCGCCTG
>JBJOFA010000049.1:0-7201 GCA_046049015.1 Actinomycetota bacterium
AGTGTGCCCCCTTGGAATCGGACTTTGCGACCTTTGCCCTTCTGTGCGAGACGGGCGACTTTTTTGGCTGACGATGCTTTACCCACGAGGAGGAGAGGCTACTGCTCCAGAATGCGAAAAGCCGGTCAGATCACTGCTCCGGGCCCCCGGAATACCAATCGAATACCGATGGAGAACTTACGGAGCACTCATAGATCGCCGGTCTCGGGCTTGAATTCCCGAAGTTACGACCGAAGATCCGCAATGACCTTGGCATATTGACGACCCACGGCTGCCGGAGAGGCCACACTTTCCACATAACGACGGGCGTTCTCCCCCATCACCTGACAGGTTTCCTGGTCATCAATGATCTGGTTCAGAGCTTCAATAAAAGCAGTAGGCACATCAGGCTCCACCACTTTTCCGCAGCTAGCGGTATTGACGAGACGCGGCACCTCAGTATCAGCGTCGACGGCAGCCAATATCGGGCGACCGGCAGCCATGATGGAATACACCTTGGAGGGCACACTCACTCGACCCAATCCCCGCTGCAAGGGGACAACGTGAACGTCTCCTGTAGCCAATACCTCCGCCAACCGGTCGGCAGATTGAAAGTCTCCAAAGATGACATTGGGAAGATCTCGGGCCGATTCTTGCAAATCGGCGCGCGCCGACCCCTGACCATTAATGACGAAAACCACATCTGGGCGAACTCGAGCCGCAGAAACCATCAAATCGAGAGATTGTGAATATCCCACATTTCCGGCGTACATCACCACTCGCTGGTCCCCGATACCAAGTTCGTGTCGGTATGCCGTTTGTCGATCCATCGGTTGAACCTGAACGGTGTCAACGAAATTTGGAATCACCACTACTCGGGATTGCCAGTGAGATGGCAACTTTGCCAGAACGTTGTCTCGTAGATCATTTGACAGAACTGTGATGATGCGCGCCGACCGGTAGGTGACTTTTTCCAGCACTCGGGCTATCGCAATAACCGCCCGGTTGGTGATCTTCCCGGTTTCGATGACCGCATCGGGAAAAATATCTTGAACGTTAAATATCAGCGGTGCTCGGCGCAGAACGGCTACACATTTTGCGGATAACCCCAAAGTAAGAGGAGGTGACATAGCGAGCACACCATCAAATTTCTTACCTGGAGCTGCCCGTAGCCCAGCGACGGTACAAGCCACAGAAAAAGCTACGAATCCAACTGCACGGCGAAAGAGATTGGTCTTATCGCCTCCACCGCGAGGATTGAGTCTGGCGATTGAACCCCAGGAGGTGATTTCGGTCCGGTTCCGCCAGGTCACCTGCTTCCATGCCACATCAACTTCATGGCGCTCATACCACGGCAAAGCGGTAACGACATGAACTTCAAAGCCGCTGGCAGCCAACTCGTGCACTATGCGCGTCATGATCACGCCGGTCGGAGCCACATCTGGTTCGAAGTGGGGACAGATCACCAAGATTCGTCGACCTGACGGAGTGTTCCGGGTCGGGTCAGCCTGAGTTACTGATTGGCGTGTCGTTGATTGGTTAGTCATTGCAGCACACGACGATAGGCGTCGGCCAAAGCAGCACCCGATTTCTCAGCAGTGAAATTAGCCAAGCGACGTGTCCCAAGTTCCAATAACTCAGTCCTTCGAGATCGGACTTCATCTATTGCCGAAGTCCATTGCTCGACATCGAGGGCCAGCACCAAACCGGCGTCGGCGACGACTTCGGGTAAGCAGGCGCGGTCACTCGTTATCACTGGAGTGCCGAGGGCCATTGCTTCAATAACCGGAGCCCCAAAACCTTCATATTCACTAGGGAAAACCATTGCTTCAGCCATTGCGATGAGACCATCACGATCAGCATTTGAAACTCGGCCCAATTTCACGACATGATCCCGCCACGGAGCACTCTCCAAGTAGCGATTCACTTCTTCCTCAGCCAATCCGGCACCACCAATTAGGACCAAAGTGATGCCCAGTTCCGCCCAACTATTTTCCATCACCTGAAATAAAAATCGATGTCCCTTATGCGGATGGGTCACCGCCGGCATCACCACTATCGGACCATCACCGAGTGAGTACCGAGATCGCAAGGTGTCGGCATCAGTTGCGTGAAGTCCAAGACCACTTTCCACTCCATGAGGAACCACGACCACGTGATCCGCGGCAATGCCATAGGCCGCAATGACTGATTCTCGTACATAGTTACTCGGCACCGCAATGAGATCGGCACTACGCGCCGAGCGAGGCATGATCCGTCGCAAGTAGTTGAGCCGGGCCGGACGGAAATATTGGGGATACTCCAAGTACTGCAAATCATGAATCGTCAAAAGCGCCGGCGAATGATGAATGAAAGGGATGGTCCCCCCTCCGTGATGAACGATGTCAGCCTTACCGGTACGCCGATAGAGCCAGGTTGACTCAGACCAAATCCGCCGCACCCGAGATGAAGAGTCATGCGGAAGTTCAATGATGTGATGACGGGCATCAATTTCCGGATGGGCTTGTTTGAAACCTTGTGGGGCAAAGACCTCTACTGTGAAGTCGCTCTCCGACAAGCCGAGTAACTGTCGGCAAAGATACTCCTCGCTTCCACCAACTAATCCCGGCAGACACCAGGACATGTTCACGGCCACGAGAGGCTTATTCATTCCAAGGCCTCTCGATAGGCCTCAACTGTCATACGAGCAGTATCGGACCATTGATGGCGGGCGGCGCGGCGCAGTCCCCACCTCGACAACTCCTCCCGATGTTCTAACGCTTCCATGATGCCTCGAGCGATGTCTTCAACGCTGAAAGGATTGACCAAGACCGCCGCTCCACCGGCAACTTCTTCCGTGGAGGTACCAAGGCTGGTCACTACCGGGGTGCCATAAGACATGGCTTCGAGCACCGGCATACCAAAACCTTCCCGTTCACTCGGATAACAGAACACTGTGGCTCCCGAATACAGAGCCGGCAGGTCGGCGTCGGGGACGAAACCAATGAAATGCACATCGGATCGATCGGGAAGACCGGCATCACCCCAACCCTGAGCCCCAGCAACCACCAGGGGAAGAGGCGATCCAATGATCTCCAATGCTTCGGTCAGTCGACGAAGGTTCTTGCGTGGCTCAACTGTCCCAACGAACAACAAGTATTGCTCTGGTAATCCAAACTTGGTGCGAACTGCTTGGCAATCAGCCTTCGTCACCGAAACTGCCTCAACTCCCCAAGGTATGAGACGCAACCTTTCAACTTCAATGCCGGCGCGCTCAGCATCCAACATGGTGGCAGTTGACGGACACAGCACTAACCGGGCCCGTCGGCGCATTTCAACCAAACTCCGCTCAAAAATGCGCACACCATGCCGAGTGAATTGGTCGGGCCGATGTCGCCACGCCACATCATGCAACGTGGCCACCAAAGGAGCCCGAGAAGCCGGAGGAATGAGGCCGGTGCAATGCACCAAATCAACGGGACCAGTGGCCCGCTCAACAGTTGGCCAGCCAAAACGTAACCACGATTCGTACAACAGGAAACCCCGCAAGGGAAGTTGGCGCACCGCTATCGGCGGCTGAAAAGACGGTTCGGGCAAGTGCCGGTGCCGTCCAGCAACGCCGACCAACTCCAAACCCGGTACATCACCGAGGGCCACTGCGGCCCGAATAGCCGAAATCGCTGTTCCAGCAGGAACCCGGTGCCAGCACTGTTCGAGGGCATAGGCCACGCGGATTGGTGCTTGCACCTTCCTATCTTGCCGTGAATTGACTCCGACAAGGTTTCATTCCCCGCCCGATAGCCGTATTTCGCTTCGTGGGCCGGCCCGACCGGCATACTCTTTCGATGCCTTTTGATGTACTAGCCATTTCTGGAAGTTTGCGCCACGACTCTTCAAACACAGGCTTGATCCGCATGGCCGAGCGTTTGAGTCGGCAACTCGACGGGGTCTTGACCGTTGAATTCAATCCCATCATTGGATCGTTACCGTTCTATAACGCCGATCTCGAAGACCCTGACCGAACACCAGACATTGTGCGGACGTGGCGAGACCGGGTCGCTGCCTGTGATGCACTTTTCATTGCCGCCCCCGAATACAACTTTGGAACCACTGCCGTTCTCAAGAATGCTGTGGACTGGGCGACGCGTCCTCCGGGCCAACATGCACTGCGCGGCAAGGTCATCAGTCTGATAAGCAGCTCAGCCAGCACCGGCGGCAAAAACATGATCGAGCAGTACACCAATGTCCTGACTCTTCTTGGCAACACCATGATCTCTGAACCTGATGGAGCAATTGTCAAGGGCGCCCAAATGATTTCCGGTGACGGTTCGACAACTGAGCCGGCTATCGAAGCACTGGTGCTTTCCCGACTGCAAAATTTGGCTACAGCACTACAGGCTTAGAGGCTCTACAGGCTCTACAGGCTCTACAGGCTCTACAGGCTCTACAGGCTTATGAAAACGACACAGCATCGGCAACTGCAACTGGTGGCCCTTCCATACGCCACAGTGCTTCGCCAGATGCATCAATAGAGGACCAGGTGGGGTCTACGCCTGACAGCAAACGAAGACCCGGCGGCCCATCCACTTCCCAAATCACCGCCGGCAACGCTCCGTGCCACCGAAGAGCAAACGAGACGCTGTGCTCTGGTCCCACTGCTACGCCGTGGACCTCGATGTTCGCCCCTAATCGGCTATCGGAAAGACCGTCGGGACATAACGTCGCTTCGCCTTGGTCCGACCAACGAATCAGCCCGTTTTCTAATTGGTCCACCACTCGATGAGGGGATCCCACCCAAGGTGCTGTCAGTTGCGGAAGTGAACGTTCGTTACGGCCAGTGGCGCGTTCCAACACTCGGAGCAAGTCTTGAATGAGATCAGAGCGAGCTTCAGTGGTAGTTGCCAGATCTTCAGATTCGATGTGGCGCAACAAGTAGGCAGCCGACGTCAGGGCCAGTGCCACATCTGCTGATACCTCGCCTCGACGCTTCATTTGACGGGCCACCATTTCGACGGCCGAGACCACACTTTCCAAATCGGGAGCGTCGAGCCCCATTCGTTTAAGGTCGCGCCAAGCAATTAAGCATTGTCTTGCCGAGATTGCATCACCGAAGTCAACTGGTGGGTCAAGAGCTAATTGACATCTTTCAGAAGTGACGACGTCGACAATTGGCAATGCGTTCACTATGTCGGGCACCACGAATCGCGAAGCGCTTTCGGCCAAAGCGGTCCAACCCCGTACAACATCGGACCAATCACCAAATCGGCTTATGAATTCGCCGTGATCAATCGACTCATGCGCCGTCTTGGCTGCATCTCCATCACACCGCAAGCCGATGCGCACTCGAGTTCGATGCCCTAGAGGTAGGCCGAGCACCACTTCACTGGGTGGCTCTACTGAGCCGCCTCCAGGCAATGACCCAAAATCATGGGCAGCCCGGGGAGCGACAACATCACCACGCGAAACTGCAATTGCCACCGCGCGCGCCGAATCATTTTCGAATTCAATAATGACTGCTGGGCCCACTTCGCGACCTGACGCAACCCAAATGCGTTGGATCACATCACCTTGTGGAACGCGAACTCGAGTTTCAAGGACCGGAGTTCCCCCAACAGATATCTGGCGCGTGGCTATCTCATCGGCAGGTTGATGCCAACGATCTTCAGCAGCGATAAACCATTTCAAAGCTGGTGATCCATCCCATGGAGAGATATTTCCGCCGTGGTCAACGGTCGCCCTCCAAGGATGACCAAGAATTCCTATGGTTGTTCCAATCTTGGAAAGACCAACTTCACCAGGGCGCCTCTTTTTCACCCCTCCGACAGTACTCAGTCGACTTCACTCTTACGTCGTCGCTGCATCAGCAAAGAAACTGCTTCTTCCGCGCTGCGCCCTTGATGGCACACCGCTACTACCTGTTCTGTAATCGGCATCTCTACGGCATGGCGGCGAGCAAGATCAAGAACTGCTGGGGAACTCTTCACCCCTTCGGCAACCATGGTCATGGAGGCCATGATGTCGGCGATCGATTCACCTTGTCCTAAACGCCGACCGACCATATTGTTTCGACTCTGTTCCGACGAACACGTGGCAATGAGGTCGCCCATTCCCGCTAAGCCAGCAAATGTGAATCCATCGCTGCCCATCGCCATCCCTAGCCGGGTCATTTCGGCCAGGCCTCGAGTGATAAGAGTTGCTCGCGTATTGTCCCCGAAGCCCATCCCGGCGGCCATCCCCGAACCAATGGCAATGACGTTTTTAACCACACCTGATACCTCGCACCCAACTACATCGGGATTGGTGTAGACCCTCAGAGTTGGGCGGTTGAAGATGCGCTGGAGTTCGTTGGCGATCACCGAATCATCAATGGCCACAACCGCAGCTGCTGGTTGGCCTTCCATGATTTCGCGCGCCAGATTCGGACCGGTCAAGACCGCAACGGGATGACCGGGAATCTCGTCCGCTATGACTTGGCTCATTCGTTTGAGGGAGCTGCGCTCGAGGCCTTTGGCCAAACTCACTACTGGTACCCAGGGACGAATATGGTAGGCAACTTCACTGACCACTTCGCGAAAGCCATGCGATGGAACTCCCATAACAACGACATCGGCGGATCTGACGGCCAAGGAGAGATCCCCAGTGATTTCAAGTTCATCGGGGAGGGTGAAGGAACTCAGGTAGTCGGGGTTGCAGCGAGTCCTCGACATTTGTTCGGCCAAGGCTGCGCGGCGGGCCCAAAGAACAGTCGAAGCATTGGCCGCCGCCAAACTGGCCACGGTCGTTCCCCAAGAACCAGCGCCAATGACTGCCACCCTCATCGATCCAGTCCTCCTTGGGCAACTTGCTCTTTGATCGTATCCCTCACCGTTCTCTGGAAGTGGCTGGAGCCCTCGCGTCGTAGGATCCAAACCCGTGATCCCATTCTTTTCGCCAGTCCTCCAAATGATGGATCACAACTCATGAATGGATCACGGGTAGTCCTGGTGCCCATTCGATCCTTTGCCGACGCCAAGAGCCGCCTGAGTTCCGTTCTCAACGCAGATCAACGTCAGAGGTTGGCCGAAAAGTCTGCCGAGCGGGTGATTCAGTCCGCCGGAATGAGTCGCACCCTGGTGGTTTGCGACGATCAGAACGTGGCCAATTGGGCCCACAGGATCGGCGTGAAGACTCTCCAGGTGAGTGCCGTTGGATTGAACGCTTCCCTTCAGGAAGCCGTACCTGCTCTGCTTGATCAGATGAAACC
>JBJOFA010000050.1:0-7095 GCA_046049015.1 Actinomycetota bacterium
TCAGCCAAGTGACCGAGGCGTTCGAAATCATGATCGAAATACACCGCTTCCCAAGTATTGATATGCACTGGTCGCGGTCGGCTTCGAGGTCGCGGCGACTGCGAACGCGCTAGGTGGTGGTAACCCCAAGATGCCGGGGTGAGTCCGCGTTGCGAATACACACCGACGACTTCTGGTGTGGACAAAGTTTCTCCCGGATCCACACAGATCTCGCCAGGTTGGAACAGCTCACCAGCTTGGATGTACCGCTGGCCGCTGGGCAATGTTTCGGCGTACAACACCGAATTTCCGCTCCAGGCCAGATGCACTCCCCATACTTCTCCCTGCCATTCACCGGCGTGCGATGACAACGCCCAAAGGTACGGCGCATGTTCATGTGAACTGCGGCCGCTGCGATTTTCACTAGTCCACGCTCCGTAGGGCCAAGCAAAACGTTGCATTTGAAATTCATGAACCCACCGTCCGGCATACGTGCCAAGTTCAACAGCTGATTCAGGAATCAATAGTGAAGTTGAAAAAGAGTCCACCATGTAGGGCGAGTCCCCGTTATTGGTGACTGTTACTTGAGCACGAAGAACCCCGGCACTATGCAGGGAAAGCCGCGTGGTCAAAATAAGTTCTGCTACGTCATCGCGAGCTTCAACAGTGAGTACGTGCTCAGACTGTTCACCAGTGATGTGTTGACGTTGATGATTGACGTAATGAAACCGTGGCGACCAATGTCGCCCACCACGTCGATGACCCTGTAGTCCTGGCCGACCCATGAACCCGTCGCCATGAAGAGGTACGACGGGTACCTGGCCCAAGCCATCGGCAGTTCCGAATGGTCGAAGGCCCACAGCCCAAAACGCCTGATCCGAGGTGTCGAGGCCTGGTATCGGTACGCCCCAATGAAGAACAGCCGGAATTCCTGAAGACACGTCGACAACCACTGAGCACGTTGGCGATTCCAGGTGTTCAATTCGCACAGGGTCAACTGAAGCCACCCCTGTTCACTAGTCGCCTTTTCATACCGGAGTCAATCGCGCCGTCAATTGCGCGGTCAATTGCGCCGTCAATCCCAATGAAGCACCCGGGTCGGCGACGGACGCGCCATACTTCTCACCATGTCCCCCTCTAGTACCTCCGGGCGCGATGAGAGCCGTCCCCTGCCGGACTTGCGTTTTGATCCCTATGTCCAGACTGCGGTCTACGTGGTTGGATCCCGTCAAAGCCGTCCGAATATGCCATCCCAACCTGCTACCACTGATTGCCCGTTTTGTCCCGGTGGCCGGGAGGCTCCCGCGAGTTATCGCACTCATTGGTTCGTCAACCGCTGGCCGGCCTTCCCGGATGATCGTTGCGAGGTGGTCCTGTATTCCCCCGACCACGCAGCCTCCTTGGCTTCTCTCGGCATTGCTGGAGTGAACGAGGTCATTGACCTGTGGACCGAGCGCACCCGAGTACTCGGGGCACGAGATGACGTGGCCTATGTGTTGATCTTTGAAAATCGCGGGGCCGAAGTGGGGGCCACTATTTCTCACCCTCATGGCCAGATCTACGCCTACGACCATGTGCCGCCGCGACCGGCCAGCATGTTCTCTCAGCAATGGGTGCCGGCCGTTGAATCGGATCGTGCCGTAACCGAAAATGAATCCTGGACGGCCTCAGTACCTCACGCTCCGTCATACCCCATCGCACTCAGCATCGCCCCGAAGGTTCGTACCGGTTCCCTGACTGACTTGAGCGCCGACCAGAAGACAGATCTGGCGCGCCTCCTTGTCGATGTGGGTTCGCGTTTAGATCGCTTATACGGTCTGCCTTTGCCCTACATGATGTGGATCAATCAGCGCCCCACCGATGGAAGCCATCTTGATGCCTGGATGAATATCGACCTCGTCTCACCTTGGCGCTCGGCGGGTTTGGTCCGCTACATAGCGGCCGCCGAAATTGGTGGAGGAGAATTCTTCAATCCGGTGATCCCGGAAGACCTCGCTTTGACTTTGCGCAATCTCTGACCGACGGTCACGTTCCAATTATTCGGTGTAGGGCGCAAAGTTTGGGGCCCGCTTATCCAAATAGGACTGCACCCCTTCTTGAAAGTCTTGGCGTTGCACCGATTCATTCATCAGATGAATGGCCTTGGTAGTAGCGGAATCGGCATCAAGGGCGAAATCGGCATAGACCTGCTGCTTCATAATGGCCCAACTCGTCGGGCAACCGTTTTCAGCTAAATCGGTCGCATAAGCCATGACGTGACGTATGAGCTCGTCGCCAGATACCACGCCATTAACCAGACCCATAGTGAACGCTTCTTCAGCGGTGATGACGCGACCAGATAAAAGTAAATCCATCGCTCGGGGCAGACCAATCAACTTAGGTAAAGCCCACGACGATCCATATTCAGCCACCAGACCCCGACGGCTGAACGCGGTTGTCAATTTGACTCCCGAAGCGGCAAAGCGCAGATCACAGAACAGGGCCATCACTAACCCGACTCCGGCCACCGCGCCATTGATGGCGGCGATGATGGGTTTAGGAAATTCGAGGAGATCACTGAAACGTCCCGCTCCAGTGGCTGGGCCCGCACCAGCCGATGGATTGGCACGAATTTGATTGAGGGCATCCATATCAGCGCCGGGACAAAAACCCCGTCCGGCGCCGGTGATAACCACCACGCGCACGGCGGGGTCACGGCGACATTGTTCGAGACGAGCGAAGAAAGCCAATGACATAGCGGCACTCCAAGCGTTCATCCGATCAGGATTATTGAGGGTGACCACCCCAACACCCGACGGGTCAACGTCCAAAAGAACAAGATCAGATGAAGGTGCGGTTGCCGAAGTGTTCATACTTCGACCGTACCGCGTGACTGCGGTATCAGGACAAAGCCGAGGGCTCTTGGTCAACGTCGGAAACTTCGGCCGTATTGGGAAGGTTTCGATCCTGTCGCCAACGCCAGAGAAGGAACGCCGCTCCGCCAATCATGAGCACCACGGCCATCCATTGATTGAGGCGTAGCCCGCCACCTTCTTTAGTCGGGTCAATTCGCAAACCTTCAACCCAAAATCGTCCGAGACCATAGCCGGCTATGTAAACCGCCAGGAGGCGTCCCGGATGAGGACGTTTGATGAAATGCCGACCAATAACAATGAGCACGCCCATGAGAGCGAGATTCCACAGGGATTCATAGAGGAACGTGGGATGAAAAAGGGTGTTCGGCTCGTAACCCGCCGCTGCCACTTTGTCCGCATCAATTTCCAAACCCCACGGCAATTCAGTTGGTCGACCAAACAACTCTTGATTGAACCAGTTTCCCCAACGTCCAATGGCTTGGGCCAACGGCAAGGCTGGAGCTACGGCCCACATGGTGGAGCTGAGATTCATCTGACGCTGTCGAATAACTAATGCACCGACCACGATGCCGAGGAACATCCCGCCGGGAATACCCAAGCCGCCCTTCCAAATCTTGACGATGTCGCCCGGAGAGTCGCTGAAACGATCCCACTCGGTGGCCACGTGATATAGCCGAGCACCGATGATGCCGGCCGGTACAGCCCACATAGCAATGGCACTGGCATCTTCTGATGTCCCGACCCCCGACGCGGCCAAACGTTTGCCCCACAGCCACACCGCGGCGATCACCCCAAGGGCGATCATCAATCCGTAGGCCCGCAACTGAAGAGGCCCGATGCGCAAGGCGGCACTTCCCGGACTGGGGAGTGCCGCCAGCATGGAATGCACCTGCACCGCCAGAGAATTTCCACCCAACATTGTCGCCAGCATGCTGACTACAGACCTGTCACCGAAGCGGCGAAACGAACTGTGGCCTCGAAAATAACTTGCTTGTCGTAATCCTGAGTGGCGACGTGATAACTGCGCTCCAACATGATGCGCTCCACGGGCCCGCCCCACTGTTCGGCTAATTGGTCACTTTGTACCGGATCGACCACGTGATCATTCTTGGAAGTAATGAGCAACATTGGCGTGGTCGCCGATGCGTAGCGCGACACCATTGGTGTGATGCCGTCAACGACCATCGATACCAAGGGCGCCAATGGAGTCTCGGGATAGGCCGACTCTTTCACATTGGGATCAGCGATATCCGAACCGATGCCGGGGAAAACTTCAGTGCCCTCAGCTAGCAAACCCCGCACCATCTCAATCATCTCATCGGCTTGAGGTTGGGCCGCGGGGTTAATACAGACAATGCCAGCCACCTCGGGGTGTTGTAAGGCGGTCCATAAAGTCAACGATCCGCCCATCGACAAACCGGCCACGACGACTTTGTCTACTCGTTTCGACAAGGACTGATAGGCCTCTTCAACGGCGGCGGTCCAATCGCTCCAACGAGTTGGAATCATGTCTGACACTGCAGTGCCATGACCCGGCAGGCGAGGCAATTCCACATGATGACCGGCCCCGGCTAGGGCTTCGGCCACTCCACGCATCGATGAGGGGTTACCTGTGAATCCGTGGATGCACAAAGCTCCCACCGATGTAGTTCCGTGATGGCTCCATGGTTCGGCTCCCGCCATTACCGGTGATTGATCGACATGTCCGCTCATGGATCACTTTCTATCTGACGTCGGTATCGGTTCGGGCTCCAGAGCCCGCCGAGGAGGGCGTCCGTCCCATGTCTGGGCTTACTCGACGGGAGAGATGTCATGAAATCAACCAACTCATCGTGCCAATGACTGATTGATGGGGCATGATGCTGGGGAAGAAAACGACGCGAATCGGCGGGAGTCCACACCACAAGGACATGAGAGACAGTTGACCATGGCACGAAGAAGGTACCGACGGGACAACGCCTGGCGCCCTCAAGAACCCCGGCGCGACTTTGATAGGGCGGCCATGTTCGCGTTCATCCCCGTTCTCGCGGTTATCCCAGTTTGGCTATTGGCCATGACCTTTTTCTGGTTTCCCGTATCTCTGTTCATCGATATCCCGTGGTGGTACGTCATAGCGGGCTATCTCGCTGCCGGGCTCACTCTTTTCGTTCCAGCGGTCCAGCGTCGCCTCCTGACAGTTTTGATTGGCGCCCGCAAACCTTCGCCGTGGGAAGCCAGTCGTCTACGTCCGGCCTTTGTCGAGGTGACACAGGCCTGGCATATCCGGCACCGCAAGTTCGTCGTCGGGGTCGTTGAGGATGAGGACCTCAACGCTTATGCCTGCGGTGGTCACCTCGTCGTGGTCACCGACTTTGCAGTGCGCGAATTAACTCATCAAGAATTATGCGGAGTGCTGGCCCACGAGTTGTGCCATCACCTGGGGTCGCACACCGTGGCGCTCACTATTAATCAGTGGCTGGTTCTCCCGGTTTCAATATTGGCTCGAGTTGGCAATTTCCTCAATAACGTGTCGGTCGCAGCCACGGAGTCGTTCGCCCGTAATTCCAGAATTGGCAGCACGGTTGGTTACATCATCGCCACTCTTTTCCGGGTTGTTTCTTCGGTCTTCATGGCCGGGTTCAGCATCACGCGCTATCTGGGCCAAGTTGTTGGTCGATCGGCAGAGTTCCATGCAGATCAACGCGTTGTGCGCATGGGTTACGGACGCCAGCTGGCTGCCGCCTTACGACGTACCGTTAATTCTGGCGCAACATCCAAGACCCACCCGCCGGCTCGAACTCGCATCGCGCGAGTTGAGGCGGCCCTTCGACCAATTGAATGGCATCACCCTTCGGCCGGTCTGCAATAAGTACTGATTCTCAGGCTCTACGACACCACTACGGCACGTAAGTTTCCAGAGCCTCAGCCACTTGATCGGCACTCACTGCTCCCAGATGACGCCAGAGAATGTCACCAGAAGCGCTGAAGAGCACCGTGGCCGGCACAGTGCCCACGTCCAAAGCCGTTAATAGGTCTCCCATCTCATCAATGAGCACCGGAATTCGGAGTGACATTTCGTCAAAGTACGTCGTGATTCGATTTGGATCATCACCAATGTTGATGGCCATGACATCAACATCAACATCGGAATCGGCAACGCGTTGTAACTCCGGAAGTTCCCTGCGGCACGGTTGACACCACACGGCCCACAGCGAGACCAGCATTGGTCTGTCGCCGAGGGTCTGGCCGATTGTCGTGGCTTCACCATCCATGGCCATGAGATCGATGTCAACAGTCTCTGACGAAGACGACCCACCTCGACACGACATCGCCACAACAACCAAGATCACCAACCCCACGAGCAAAGACCATCGAGAGGCGTGACGACGCCGTGATGGCTCGCTACGACGTCGTCGCAACACGGCCATTAGACCACCGTGATGGTCACGGTCTCATGACCACCAACAGTGCAAGCTCCGAAGTAGTAGCCCGGTTCAGCAAAGGTCATCTTTTGAAATTCGCCCGGGCGAACGGTGAACGGACCGAAGGAATGAACCACCTCATCTTCATTCAAGATGGTGATGGTGTCACCTACGGCGATGGTCAACTGCTCGGGGAGAATATCTTCAACGAACTCGCCCTTATCAGCCTTGGCCTGCGATCCAGCAGGCACCACATAACTCCAAACCACGCCGGACGGTGCACCACTATCCGTGCCATCTCGTGCGGCCAGGACAAAGACAAGCGAAACGGCTAAGGCGATAGGCACGAAAAAGGCCAGAGTGGCCAAAAGTATGCGCAACGGACCAGAACTGGCCCTTTGCTGGGCTTCGCCATCAGATAGCAACGGTTCGCCCCAGGATTGATTCGATTCAGTCATAGTGCTCCTCTATCAGTCCACCAACTTCTGTTCTTAGGGGGCTTCGTCACGAACTTCGGCGGTGACCACAATTTCTCCGGCTTCGGCGAAAGTCAAGGTGATCTCGAAGGTTTGACCCAACTCCAATGGAGCGACAAGATCAAAAAGCATGATGTGATATCCGCCAGGCATTAATTGCACGGTCGTATCTGCGGGAATAGTGACTGAGGAAACTTCGCGCATGCTCATTTGACCCGACATGCCGTCCATCGGCATGGAGTCACTGGACATTTCCGACATCACCGTCTCGTGGACTTCAACTTTTGCCGCAATTGAAGCATCCACCGATGCCGACAAAAGTTCATCATCAATTGATGAATCGATGGTCAGATACACCGCACCAAGACTGGTCATGGCCGGACT
>JBJOFA010000051.1:0-7087 GCA_046049015.1 Actinomycetota bacterium
GACGGTCGCGGCGTCTCGGGATCTGTCAAGTGAGGACCGCGACCCTGGGGACTTTGAGGTGCGCCCAGTAGAGCGCGCCCGGAGACTCAAAGCCCCCAAAAACCAGAGACGGCATCAAGCGCGCTCAAACTTACCTAACAAACATCTTTAGGACCGTATAGATCCGAATTCGAACAATTCCTTGCTGGCAAACCCCTTGGCAGTAACCTTTCACCCGGTAGGGCGAGACGTGCGTTTGAATTTCGCACCACATTTCGCTCCATCCCCGCCTCCGTGAGGCTGGTGCGTAATTCCAATCCCCAGTATTGATGGGGTATTGGCGAGGGTTTCAGTAAATGTTTGGAACGCAGAATGCTGATTTTTCGAACGTTCAATCCGTCTACCAGGGCAGCCCGCTGGAGTGTTGACATGTCGCTGACATTCCAGTTGGCTAAGAGGGGGAGTTGGGTGGCCCCTTGAATCTCCACGCCTTCTTTTCGAGGGTCTTGCTCAGAGGTCGCATGCGATCGACGAACTGTTCGCGATGATCATCAGTTGCCGCTGCGGCAAGAGCGGTGAAGAGCCCATGCCGAGCGGCAGTCAGTAGGCCCGCATCGTCAAGTCGGCCCGCGCTCCACAGCATGGCGGCTCCCGTGTAAGAAAGGAAGATCTGGCGAGCCAATCCCGATGCATCAATGTCGTTGCGGATAATGCCCATGGACTGTGCCTTGCGCATTGCCACGACTTGAAAGCTGGATGGTTCAATCGGAGTGGGATGTGCGGCCGCGGCGTGTTGAGTAACAGCAACAACTTGTCGGTATGCGTTTGGGTTGCTGACGAATGCGCGCACGGTGTGTTCGATGATCAGCTGAGCTTCGGCGATCGGATCGCCGGGGTCGAGCGCCTGCAGCGATTCGGCAAGGTCGGTCAGGATTCGGCTGACGAGTTGGTACATCAGCTCGTTGCGCGTGCCGACCAGGTTGTAAACGGTGGCCGTTGAGACGCCGGCGAGCGCAGCGATCTCTTCGGTAGTGATGTCATTGGAGTCGCGTGTGCCAAGCAGGATGACCGCAGCGTCCAGGATGGCATCACGCCGCTTCGCCTTGTTGAGATCCCGCAGTCCTTCCACGGCAAGAGTCTGGCGCACCTTGGCTGGGTTCCTCTCAATTCAGGCTTGCAGTGTCGTGGTGGCCCGGACGAGTTGACGGACTTGACCCTTCGACATTTTTAGAGTTTACTCTAAGTATGCGTCACGATGAGCAAGTACGTCTGATTAAACAACTCTGCGCCCATCTCGATGCGGGCACCAACGAAGACGCCGGTGGTCTTCGGCGCTTGCCGACGACCACGTATACCGATTCGGCGCGGTCTGAGCGCGAGTGGAATGAGTTTTTCATGGCGACGCCGCAGTGCATTGGGCTATCGGGCGACCTTCCTGAACCGGGCTCGTTCCTGACGAACAACGACCTTGGAATTCCCATCTTGGCGACGCGCGATCACGACGGGTCCTTTAAGGCATTCGTGAACGCGTGTCGTCATCGGGGAGTGATCGTGGAAACTGACGAGCGTGGAACGAAGCGGCGCTTCAGCTGCCCATTTCATGCGTGGACCTACGACACCGGTGGCGCGCTGGTTGGTCTACCGAAGTCCGAACACTTTGGCGAAGTCGACAAAAGCTGTCTCGGTCTGCGTCCGCTAGCGGCCGAGGAACGGCACGGTTTACTGTTCGTGCATCCCGACCCGGAAGCCGCGATCAATCTGGATCAACTGTTGGGCGAATGGTTCAACGACGAGTTCCCTACGTGGAACTTCGCCGAGCTCGTTCCGCTGACACAGCAGGTGTTCGACACGGGGTGCAACTGGAAGCTGGCGATGGATACCTTTGGTGAGACGTACCACTTCTCCGTGCTGCACAGGGACACGCTTTTCAATGGCTTCCACGGCAACGTGCAGTGCTACGACGAGGCTGGCCATCTGCACCGGATGATCCTGTGCAAGCGCGACATCGACGCCATGCGCCTGTTGCCCGAGGAGCAGTGGGATATAACCGTCGCCGGTCTGCCCGTGTACTGGATCTTCCCGAATGTGATTCTGTTGCCATTCGACGCCGGGTGCTTTCTTGTGCGCGCTTACCCCGATCGCAACGACCCGGGCCGGCATGTGAGCCATGTGAGTTTCTACCTGAAACCGGCGCTTGCCGCAATGGGCGATGAGATCACTGTATTCGCAGCTGACATCGCCGAGAAGTTTTCGCACGTGATTCGTGACGAGGATTACGCAATGGCCTCCTCGCAGCAGACTGCGGCGAATTCGGGAGCGTTGAGGCATGTGATCTTCGGCCGCAACGAGCCAGCGCTGCACCACTACCACAACACCTATCTCGCTTTGTTGGGGCTTGAGCAGTTGCCACTGTTAGACGAAGCAGCCGTAACTAACGGGAAGTAGCGCCTCGAATTCAAGGCATGAATGAGTCACGACAAAATCACGAGGCCACGATCGACAGCCCGGGCGAGGTCGAGTCGCGATGTCGTAGCCGTCTTCCCATAGATCCGCGTGAGGTACACCTCGACCGTCTTGATGCTGTAATGCAGCGCCGAGGCGATTGCTTTGTTCGTCATTCCTTGTGCCACGAGTTCCACGATTCTCATCTCTACTTCCGACAATTCCTCACCGCTCCGTTTGCCCGATCGTGGGGATGAGACTCCGATTCGCCGCAAACCCGCCAAAGTCTGCTGTCGCCACGGAACCGCGCCCAGTGACTCGAACACATCACGCGCGATTTCGAAGTTTGCTCGCGCGTCGATTCCGTGCTCGGCGAGCATTAAACGGGACTTGCCATGTTCAAATTTAAAACCTTCCTTTTCGGCGATCTGAGCAGCGAGATTGAGCGACTCGACATCGCCTTGCACCGAGCCATACACAAGATTTGCCCGACACTTCACGTACCCGTACTGCGAGCCCGCCCATTCCTCGCAGAGGCGGTCAACTATTCGCTCAGCGTTGCGTTGACTACCCGCTGCCTGATGACATAGGGCCAATTCTCCAAGAATCAGATGCGCAGAGACCTCCATTCCAAGGCGTTGCTTTTCGTTGAGCAGCGTCTCGAGTCTCTCTATTCCCCTCTCGGGATGGCCAATCGCACGATCAACTCGGGCAACAGCCGAATCAACAGTTGCTTTCATACCGTGAGCCGGCGTGAAGAGTGTCCGCGCTATCTCACGTGCAGAACGAAGGTCTCCGCGTTCGACCTGAATCAGGCAGGTTGACGAGCGGAGGAACGCTTCCATGATCCGGATTCCGTTTGACTCCATCTGCCACAAGACATCGTCTGAGTAGCGAATGCATTCATCCCATTCACCGGAAAAGAATTGAAGCGTGCAAACGGTTGTTTCGAACAGCGCACTCAGACTCAGATTTGAACCAAGCTCACTCGAGTGCTCATTTCGATCTATCACAGCCTTGGTTGAAGCAAAGTCCTCGATGGTCACGAGCGACATTGCTAGAAACGAGTCCATCGCGAATCGCGTTGCTTTGCCGACGATGGGGCGTAATTGATCGATCCGCTCGATTCCCTTCGCTATGATGTCGAGTCGACCGACAGTCGACGAGTGAAGCATGTCGTGAGCGAGCATGACCGTCTCTAGCGTCCCTGTCGACGGCTCAAATTCGAGAAAATGATCGCACCGTACAGTAGTTGAAGTGCCGAGTTGAGTCCTGAAGTGTGCGTACTGAGCCTTCACACTATGAGGAAGAGTCGAATCCTGGCCGACTCTTTCGATGAACTCGATAGCACCATGGAGATCGCCGGAAATGTAGAGACTGTTGACGACATCACAAATAGTGCGCTCTCTGAGACGTCCGGCGCCGAGAACACTAAGAGCCGACTTAGCGACTTTGACGGTTTCTAAAGGGCGAGATGCACGAAACAAACAATGGGCGCGCTCGGCGAGAATCTCTGCCCATTCAACTGTTCCCTCTTCTGCCAAGTTGGCTGCTTGCTCGAACCAGGACGCTGCAACCAAGGGAGCAACGGCGGCGACGCTCTGACCTGCCTCCGTGAGGACTTCTCTGGCCTTTGTATCACCCCGTTCAGCACTAGCAGCAAAATGCGTGGCCAGATCGACGATGTCGACCTCGACGCCACCCTCTCTGAGGCGCATTAGGTGCGAGGCAATTGATCGATGAAGGCGCCTTTGCTCAACAGGACCGATGTCGTCGTAGAGAGCTTCTCGAAGGAGCGAGTGCGTGAACTTGTATCCGTCGCGTTCGTCACACCATAGCAATCCTGCTGCGACGAGTCGATCGACACATTTGCCAACAAGTAATTCGTCGATTCCGCTCACAACTGAAATCGCTCCAATGCGGTCAATTTCGATTCGCCCGAAAGTGGAAAGAACGCGAGCTACCTGAGTATCGACACTTCCAACCTCAAAAAAACGATGTATCAAGGAGGTGTGGGATTGTGGAAGTCGTTCACCCGCCCCGAGATGGGCCCGTGACGTTGACGTATGAATACGTCCACTCCGGATCAGTGTTCGTACCACTTCGGTTGTGAAAAATGGGTTACCGTGCGAACTTTCGAACACGAGCGAGGTGAGGTTGTTGTCAGGTGAGACGCCGAGAAGTTCGGCAATCACAGAACGAGTCTCCAAACGATCTAGGTCGACGAGGTCAACGACCTCGCCCCAATTGCTCCGTTCGAGAAAGTCGATCAGTTCGGGAAGGCTGGGTGAAACATGCGTACCGTGTCTTCGAGCTGTCCCTAGAAGCAAGGTAGGTGTTTGGTTGATCGTTCGCAACAGCCGGGTCAGAAGAGCGAGCGAATCGTCATCTACCAAGTGCAGGTCATCAGCGACGATCACGAGCGGTGTTTCGACGGTGAGAAGACGAAGGAGGCGATCAGTATCGAATGCTGTCGCATTGCGTCTACCTGGCACCATCGGTTCAACATTGCTGATCTGGCTTCTGATACGTGCCACCAGATCCCTAATCTCTGGACTGACATCCTCGGGCAAGTCGTCGATGAGTCGGCTCAGCAATGTATACGGAATACCAGCATCGAAAGTGCTTGATTGGCTTCTCAGCACCAGGGCACCCATCGACTTGGCTCGGTTTGCGATCTCCGCTACCAGCCGTGACTTGCCCACGCCGCCAGGCCCGGTCATGAGGGCGACCGAACCTCGACCCGACTCTGCCTGTTTGAAGAGGCCCATCACGATGGCGAGGTGTGCGTCCCGTCCAATCAACGGTGTGCGAGCAAACGTGCGGTCGGCTCCAGGGCCCATGATCTCTCCCAGTACTGACGGCCCTAGATCGGCTTTGCCATCACCTATAGGGTAATCCCTACTACCCAGATGTCTGCCAGTCCTCAAGACTGTTCACAGTGGCGAAAAGCGCCGCGAGAGGGATGGGGAGATGGCGAGGATCGTTCTTGATCCCGTTGCTGACGGTCGGGGCTCTGAAGCCCCGACTCTGGTCACGGGTTCGCTGACGACCGAGGGTGGTGAGATCAACCCGTTCGTGGGTTGGGCCGAGCCATGCGTTCTTTGCGAATCAAGCATTTCCACCGATCTCGACACAACGCGTTCGGGCCTCGAGCCCTGACGATGGAGGGGACACAGATGAAACGACTCAAGACCACATGGAGGGTTGTCGCACTCGCAAGCGCAACCACGCTCATTGCCGCAGCATGCGGTGGGGATGGCGGCGCCGAGGCGCCGGCCGACTCCGAGGCGCCGGCGGCATCGGAAGCTCCTGTCGACTCGGCGGCACCGGCCTCCGACATCGATCGCACGGGTCAGACCATCAAGGTTGGGTACGTCAATAATGACGCGTTGTCGACCGCCTTCAGAACCGGTGGCCAAACTGCGATCGATCAGATAAATGCCACTGGTGGAATCCATGGCGCCACCATCGAGGTCGTCGAATGCAACGCTGACGGGTCACCCGAGGGTTCGATCAACTGTGCCAACAAGCTGGTGGAAGAAGGCGTCGCGATCGCCTATACGGGCCTTGACGTCGGGTCCGATGCTGCGATTCCAATTTACTCAAGTGCCGGGATTCCTTACGTGACCTCCAATGGTTGGGGTCCAATTCAGGAAAATGATCCTATTGCTACAATCTTACATGCTGCGTCCGGCTCGTTCTTCTTGAATCCGCTGTCGTACTTCAAGGACAACGGGATCCTGAAGACGGGGACGTTCTTCTCCGATACACCGGCTGGTAACGCTTATCAGCCGATCATCCAGGAGTACTCCAAGAAACTGGGAATGGAAACACTCGTCGCCATCGTCGATGCAAATGCACCAGACTTCACCACAGCCATTGCGACTTTACAGTCGCAAGGAGTGGAGGCGATGTGGGGAATCTTGACAGAGCCAAATTGCATCGGTCTTGTGAGTGCGGCTCGTCAAGTCGGGTACACCGGACCGCTCTTCGCCGGATCGTGCTCGTTCTATATCAATCTTCTTGCCGATCAGGCTGTTGGGACTCTCACACAAGCTGACATCTATGTTTACGACGCCTACGACGACGCTCCGGCCGAAATTCAGGCTCGACTCGACGATTACGCCACTACAATGACTGAGGCCGGCCACGCTGAGGACATTCCTGGTTTCGCCCAGGCGGTATTCGGCGCTTGGATGGAACTCAAAGCTATTCTCGAGTCGATCCCCGGTGATCAGGAGATCACATCGGAGTCGTTCCTTACAGCGATTAACATTGGAGCAACTTTCCCCGGGTGGTTCGGACCTGACCTGAAATGCGGCGCCAAGATTTGGCCGGACGCAACCCAGGCTTGTCATGCGACGAACGCGGTGTACGAGGTCGTCAAACGTGACGACGGAACCATGGGCCGCAAATTGGTGGGCGACTTCAAAGACGCATCCCTGATGCTCGGCTGATAAGAGAAAGGCAGCCCGGTCGGTGGTAGAGCACCGACCGGGCTACTTTCGTCTGCCGGGGGGAATCGTGCAGCAGTATCTATTATTCGTTCTGATCGGCCTCGGGGCTGGATCAATCTACGCCGCGCTGGCCACTGGCATCGTGACGATCTACCGCGGCACAGGGATCATCAACTTTGCTGCTGGTGCCATGGGTATGTGGAGTG
>JBJOFA010000052.1:0-7074 GCA_046049015.1 Actinomycetota bacterium
GCACGGCGATGGCGATGGCATCAGACGGGCGGCTCGACACTACGACGGGACCCGTTTGTGAACGAAGGTGCATTTCGGCAAAGAAAGTGCCCTCTTCGACGTCGGTGATGACAACCTTTTCCAACACGGTGCCCAGTGCACCAAGGAGGTTGACCACTAGGTCGTGGGTCAATGGTCTCGGGGCTTCTCTTCCCTCAACTGCCCATTGAATACTGCTTGCTTCGGGGACCCCGACATAGATCGGCAGCAGTCGTCGAAGTCCCTCGCGCTCGCGCAAGAAGACCACCGGAATATTTCCGAGGATCTCCATGCGGACACCGAGCAATTCAAGGGGAATCATGGCTTCAGCGTACTGTCCGAAGGCCAACCGATTTGGTCAGCGTCCATCACTCAAACTGCCAAGGGCGCGAGCGATCAATATGGCTCGCAACCGAGCTCCTAAATCGTTCAATTCCACCAAAAGGCGATCTGCTTCCTGGCGCGCCTCGGGCGAACGACGACGAAGTACGGGAAGCACTCGCTGCTCGAAAAGTCCGGCTTCGCGCTCTGCGGAGGTCTTCCAGGCTTTCAAAAGGCGAACATCAAAACCTGAATCAGCAAAACCTTTAGCTACTTCGCAGATGGCCAGATCGTGTTCATCAAAAAGGTCTTCACGACCGACAAGTCGCGGCGCGACCATGCCAAAACCTTCCAACTCTTCGAAAGTTTTCTCATCAATGCCCGACATTTGCCGCAATTCGGCACGGGTATAAGTAGCAGGGCGACCGAGGCGGTCAGAGGGGTCTGGAGGAACCGGGCGCCGAACAGGTTCCTCACTCGCCATTGGAAAAGGGCGAATGGCCCGAACCGCCGCTGGATGACCATTGGTCTGTCCAGCTTGAAGTGAATCTGGGCCCTGGATTCCAGAGTCCGAAACCACAACCAAAGCTCGCTCATCGAGTCGGAGAACATCATCGAAGGTCTCGTGATTCGAACTTGAATCGCTGGAAGTCGTAGTCACATTCTTGATTCCCCTGGGAGCAGGTCGATCAAGGCCTTCAGGCGGGGTGTCTAAACGATCCTTGATGATCCGCAAGGGTAAGAACTTGTCTTTTTGTTCGCGCAATATGTATCGCAGACGATCAACATCGTCATCATAAAATTTTCTATATCCCGAGGCCGTTCGCTCGGGAACGATCAGACCCTGGCTTTCCAAAAATCTAATTTTGGAAATAGTGACATCAGGAAACTCCTCGAGCAAGAGACCAAGTACTTCTCCGATCGATAGATAGGGCCGTTCAGCGGAAGACTTCTGACTCACGCTGACTCGTTTGGCTCGAGGAAGATCAAACGAAAGCGACCGATCAAGATCTCATCGCCCTGTTGTAAAACGGTGGTGTCAACCCGCCGCTGATTGACGTAGGTTCCGTTCAAAGAACCCATATCGCGCACGACATACTCATCGGCCTGACGCTCAATTTCAGCGTGCCGACGCGAGACCGAGATGTCATCCAAACTGATTTCGCTTTCAGGATGGCGCCCTAGTCGGGTGACGGTGTTGGCTAATTCGAATCGAGCTCCGGCTTGTGGTCCAGAGCGAACCATCAATGTGGCGGCATTGGCCGGCAGAGTGCGCAGATTAATTGAGACATTGTCCTGGGGACCGAGAGCGTCCTGCAGTGCGTCTGATCTCGCAATGAAAACGGTCTTGTCTCCCGAAACCTCAAGCGGAGCGCCACATGAACTACAAAAGAAGGCGTCAGAAATGTTGCGATGGCCACATTTTTGACAAAAATTTGGACTGCTCATGACCCTTCCACCATACGCAGATAAGCCTCTTCACTCATTAAACCAGCCAAGTCAACATCGGCGGAAACCGCAATCTCGCAAATCCAACCGTCACCGTATGGATCAGAGTTAATGAGAGCCGGATTCGCTTCCAGACCTTCATTGACTGACACGATCTCACCGGCCAAAGGTGCATAAATATCTGACACGGATTTTGTGGATTCCACCTCACTCACGGCTTCACCGGATTTCACTTTTTGGCCCACGTTTGGTATCTGCACGAATACAACATCACCAAGAGCGTCCTGGGCAAAGTCCGTAATTCCGATTCGGGCGATTCCATCAACAATTCGGATCCACTCGTGATCCTTGGAAAAAAGGAGACCATCGGTGGCGGACATGGTCACAATCTAGTACCCCACACCGCACTCCATGGGCTGGGAAAGCCGCAGTGATGAAAGAGAGTTTTCTGGCAAGACAAGCCGGCTGCCCGAGCAACTTCTTTGACGTCAGGATGTGCGATGGCGACCAGCGGCCAGGCTCTGCCTGATGACTGGAATGTAGGTGAAGGCCACGTAATAGCTCAGAATCAACCCAATCGGCCCGGCAATCCAGGCGAAAATGGAGAACAGGTCCGCCCCTGGAATACCGCTTTCCCCCATCACGAACCCCGGGAAGACAAACATCAATATGAACGTGGCCCACTTGCCTAAATAGGAAACGTCGAAACGTTCCATAGCGAAGAACAAGGTCAGAACGGCCACGATGGCTCCGAAAACTGCTTCACGGATCAAAACCAAGAGGCAGAACCACACGGGAGCCGAGCCGTCAATCATGATGGCCACCAAGGCAACAACGAACATAATTCGATCCGCAGTCGGGTCGAATTTCTTCCCGAACTCGCTGACTTGGTTGAAACGTCGAGCCACATAACCATCTACCCAGTCCGTCGCCCCGAGACCGCCAAGGATTAACGCTGCGTATCCTCGCTCCTCAAGACCGAGAAGCAACCAGAGAAATATTGGCAAACAACACAGCCGTAAAAGGGTGATGAGGTTGGGCCAGGTAGCCACTCCCCGATCCAAGGCATCCTGATCAGCGGCCATAGCCAACCCTTTTGCTTTCTCGGTTGGTCATCGTTGCCAATCCCGTAGACACGCCCACAAAGTAAGAGTACCCATGTCCTAAGGTCGACCTATGAACTCAGGACTTTTGGATGGTTACGTAGTACTCATCACCGGTGCCGGATCAGGGATGGGCAGTGCCTTTGGACGACGCTTGGCTGCCGATGGGGCTCGAATTGTCGTCAACGATGTGGATGAAGTAGCCGCGGGTCGATTCGCCCAAGAAATTGGTGGCGAGGCCAGTGTTTTCGATGTCTCTGACTCATCAGCTTTTGACGCGGCCGTCAATCGAGTGGTGGAGCACTACGGACGCCTGGACGTCCTCATCAACAATGCCGGTATTGCCCCGCCACGGGATGCCGAACGCGTCGAGCGCACCATTGCCAATCAGATGAAACGAATGGAAGGTCGTTTTGACGAGTTAGAACCCACCAACGACCTGGTCAATTTGAGTGATGATGAATGGAATCGGATGCTGCAGATCCATCTCAACGGTTCATTCTTTGGCACCCGCGCCGCTCTGCGCCATATGGTTCCGGCTCGTAAGGGTTCTGTTGTGAACATTTCTTCAATCCTCGGCTTACGTCCCGCGCCTGGGGCCGCTCATTACAGTGCGGCCAAAGCTGGCATTATTGCCTTGACTAAGTCGGCCGCTCAAGAAGTCGCACCTTTTGGAGTTCGTGTCAACGTGGTCTGTCCGGGCTGGGTAGACACGCCACTTCTGGCTCCTTTTGACGATGTCACTCGCGCTGGTATCCGCATGCAGACACCCATAGGACGAATGGCTACTCCCGAGGAACTGGCTGAAGTAGTGCGCTTTTTAGCCGGGCCAGAGTCGTCGTACTGTGTGGGAGATGTGTTTCCAGTATCGGGAGGGTGGATCTAATGAGCACGATTTTCAGCAGAATCATCGCTGGCGACATTCCTGGTACTTTCATCTGGGACGACGGCATCTGCGTAGCGTTTCTTTCGATCAACCCCATGGCACCCGGCCACACGCTGGTGGTGCCTCGACAAGAGGTTGATCACTGGGTGGATGCCGATCCAGCATTAGTTGCTCATCTTTTCGAGGTCACCCGCATTATTGGCGTGGCCCAAAAACAGGCTTTTGGCTGCGAGCGGGTGGGAGTCATCGTTGCCGGCTATGAGGTTCCCCATTGCCACATCCACGTAATACCCACCAACTCCATGTCTCAATTGGATTTCAAGAATGCCGCACAATCTGTAGACCGTTTGCAACTTGAAGATTCAGCTGATGCAATTCGCGAAGTTCTCCGTCGTTCTGATCACACTCACGTGCGTTAATCATTTCCCCATCACACCTTCAGGGATAAACAACTGATTGGATCAACTCCGGTCCGTTGTTGCGTACCGAATTCACCAACGGTCCAACGTCGATCATGGTCAACGTCGCAATATCGGCCGGTACCAACAGGTCCAGTGCTGTACTCAAAGAGTCCTTGTCAACTTCTGGGCCGTCACCTAACCACACCGACCAATCATTCGACTCAACAACAACGGGCATTCGATCGTGAACCAGCGCCAAATTTTCATTGGCCTCCGTAGTGATGACACAGCAGGTTCGAATGGCCGGCTCGTTTTCAGACGATCGCCAGGTTGACCACAGACCGGCCACGGCCATAGGCCGGCCATCGGTTCGAGTCACATACACGGCGCGTTTGGGCGACCTACCGGAGGGTGGTAACGGAGCCTTGGCATCTTGGACCGTGCGCCATTCGTAGTAACCGTCCATCGGTATCAGACAGCGTTTATGGGCAATCGACGGCCGGAAAGAAGGCTTTTCGGCGATGGTCTCAGCTCGCGCATTCACATGTCCGCTACCGCGCCGTTCCTTGGCCCAGCTTGGAACCAACCCCCAGGTCATTCGTCCAAGTTTTCGTCGCCCATCACTCCCCCGAGCCACCACCAGTATCGAAATAGATGGGGCAACATTAAAATTTGGCTGAAACAACGAAGGAACAACCAACTCTGCCCCAAACGCCTCGGCTAATTCCTCGGGAGGAGTCAAAGATGTGAATCGACCACACACCCAAATCACGGTATCGCCACTATGAGTGGCCAGGTCAGTCGGCTACGGTACGTGAAGTTTCAGTGAGCCAAAATTTCAATTCAGGGAGTCAAACGTGACATCGACGGCCGTTTCTTCAGCTGCACCCACAACCATTAGCACCGCTCTCACCGATGGCGATTCTGGTCCCGTGGAGTTGGGCTTTGCGGCCTTTGACGCTGACAATCACTATTACGAAGCCGAGGATGCTTTTATCCGGCACATCCCAAAAGATATGGCCAAACGCTGTATGCAGTGGGCGGTCATAGACGGCAAAAAACGTCTGCTGGTCGGGGGAAAAGTGAACAAGTTCATTCCGAACCCAACCTTCAATCCAGTGTCGAAACCCGGCGCCCTTGACGCCTATTTCCGCGGCAAGGTTGCCGGCGGCGATATGCGAACGCTTTTTGGTGAACTTGATCCCATCAGCCCGGCGTATCGCGACCGCGATGCTCGCTTAGCGGTCATGAAAGCGCAAGGTTTATCCGGAGCCATGTTCTTCCCCACCTTGGCAGTCGGCATGGAAGAGTCTTTACGCCACGACATACCTGCCCTGTGTGCCGCTTTTCGCGCCTTCAATCGCTGGCTATTTGAAGACTGGGGCTTCGCTTATCAAAATATGATCTACGCCGCGCCCTACATCACTTTGGCCGATCCCGACTGGGCGGTGGCCGAAGCTGATTGGGCCATTGCCAACGGCGTCAAAGTTGTTGTTATGCGCACTTCGCCGGCTCTTACGTCAGCTGGTCCCACACGATCTCCGGGAGATGTTGTCTTTGATCCCTTCTGGGCCCGCCTCGCCGAAGCCGGAGTTGCGGTGGCCTTTCACTCCGGTGATGCCGGATACGGGAAATACATCACCGATTGGGAGCCAGGGGGCGACTTTGAAGCTTTTAAATCATCACCCATGCGGGTAATGACTAGTGATCGGGCTCCTTTTGACATGTTCGCCATCATGGTGAGCCATGGAGTTTTTACCCGGCATCCCGCCCTGCGAACCGCTTCGATTGAAGCCGGCGCCGATTGGGTTCCGAATCTCGTAAAGAAATTCAAAAAGGCTTATGCCCAACAGCCATTCATGTTTGCCAAAGATCCGGTTGAGGATTTTCGCGAACATGTTTGGGTAGCACCGTTCTACGAAGACGATATTCATCTGCTCGCCGAGGTCATCGGTGCTGATCGCCTTCTCTTTGGCAGCGATTACCCCCATGCCGAAGGGCTGGCCATTCCCACCGCCTTCAAATACGACCTTGAAGGTTTTTCCGACGATGATGTCAAGCGCATCATGTTCGATAACGCCATTGAATTTCTCAACTTGTGAAGGCCGGATCATGACCATGCCAGAAGTCGGACCCGGCGGGATCGGGATTATCGAAACGATGATGGGTTTTCCCGATCCGGATCCGCGTCGTTTGTATGAATTCTTCCGGGGCAATATTCGCGATAAAGAAAGTTCAGCCACCATGTTCCCGGTGGAGTATCTGTTTAAACAGAATGTTCCAGGAGCGCTACCAGAGAACATGGATCCGGTTGAAGTGGCCATCAACACCATGGATCACTTTGGGATCGAACGTTCAATGATTGGCATCGAGGGTGAGCCGGGAGTTCGAGCCCTTAGTGATTTCCCCGCACGTTTTATTCCCTCGTGCAACGCTGATGCCAACGGTGGACTTGACGAAGTGAGGAAAATCCGTCGCCTCCACGACGAACACGGATTGCGGGCTGTGGGCACGTTTCCCGCAGGATGCACTCCCCAAGTACCCATAGATCATGCTCGCTGGTACCCCATCTATTCGGTGTGCGCCGAACTCGGCATCCCAATCTTCATCTGTGCCGGAATACCTGGGCCACGAGTGCCGAGTATGTGCCAGAAAGTTGAACTCTTAGATGTGGTTTGTTACGACTTTCCGGAGTTGAAAATCGTTACTCGGCACGGCTGTCAGCCGTGGACGGAGTTGGCGGTCAAACTCATGCTGAAATGGCCCAATCTTTATTACTCCACGAGTGCCTTCGCCCCCAAGCATTACGATCCGCGCATTATTGATTACGCCAATTCGCGGGGTGCCGACCGAGTGATCTATGCCGGTTACTGGCCTATGGGACTCACCTACGAAC
>JBJOFA010000053.1:0-7014 GCA_046049015.1 Actinomycetota bacterium
AAGCAATACCGGGGATTCTTTCACCAAAGGCCGGCACATAAATCTGCTGACCGTCATCAATTGGTCCGGCCAAATTGATGGCATTGAGATCCGCATCTTGGGTGGCACCGCCGGCAGCTCGAACGGCGTCAACGACTCGAACTCCCGGCGACAAGCGATAAACCCCGGGAGAATAGACGTGTCCGGCGACATGAACTGTTACTAGTGCCGGAGTCGATGAAGAAGTCCCACCGACAGCATTTGGTGAAGTTCCTGCGACCGATAGCGGCACGGTCGTGGCATAGGCCAATGAGGCTTCAACCGGAGGAGCCGGCGACCGCAAGAGAAAATATGCGCCCCAACCCACGAGAGGTATAGCGATAGCGATGGTCAAGATTCGGCCCCATCCAAACCAACGCAGCGTGCTCCTGAGATGGGTGACCTGATTCCGCAACACGCGAGGTACCGATGAGCCCGCCGACGCCCCCGAATCACGCAGTCGAGGAGATTCCTTATCAATGGGAGGAATCGGTCGCCATTGTTCCACCTCGCATTCACTCCCGGTACGAATCTTGTGGGTCAGTCAGACGGATTCGAAGACCAGCAGTGATCTATGGCCTCACCCCGAATGAGAGTGAGACCGGATTCGACTCGGTAGCGGCGTTCTCCAGTGTGACTCGATCACTTCACGGCAATCGAATTCGCGTCGAACTTCGTCTTTAATCCGCTGTTCATCCCATCCCTAGAGCGGACCAGCGATATTGGCATCCGTACGGATTGCGTCGATACTGACGCTTCCTACCGTTCCTAACACCAACCTTCGGTCCACGATGTCTGACAATGTGCGCGCAGTTTCATAGACAACGGCGAACACCACCTGAGCGGCAATATCAAAAGTGGATGGGCTAATTCGTTGTGCCAAGGCACCTTCCACATCGCCTTCATGCGATACGGAAAAGACCCACCGCCAGACCCTTTTAGTAAAGACGGGCCGTGAGTTTTTTACGCCACTGACCCGTTCGTGGATCATCAGGGCCCATGATTTCCAAGATGTCCAGGAATCGCTGACGGGCCTCATCATCGGCTTTCACCACATCAAGAAGATCACCCAATTGCTGATCGAAGTCATCGGGTGGACGTAGCGATAAACGCGCCGCAGCGGCAGCTTTACGCACATCGTCGGTTTCAGGGACACGAGCTAACAGATTCAAAGACGACTCCCCTTCGCCACGGGCAGTCAGCAAATGAGCGAGCGCCACTATGGCTTCCTCATTGCCAGGCTCGATATCCAAGACCGCCCACAAACTGGCTTCGTCGCCAGCCCGCAAAAGAGATGTCACCCGATCGTCTTGTGCACTCGGCAACAACTGAGCGATGAACTCCTGCACCACCTGCTCGGGCTGTGCCCCCTGAAAAGCATTCACCGGGGCTCCATCTTTAATGGCCACCACCATGGGAATGGACTGCACCCGAAAGGCCTGGGCAATGCCGGGATTTTCATCGACGTTGACTTTGGCCAAAATCACTTTGCCACCGGTCGCCGCAATAACCTTCTCCAAAATTGGAGTCAGAGTTTTACAAGGGCCACACCATGGAGCCCATAAATCAACAACAACCGCAGTCGTCTCAGAGCGATTAATAACTTCGCTCTCAAAGGTGGCATCAGTGACGTCGATGACCATGGATGCAACGCTATCGGCGGTCCCCTAACAAGAGGTGCTACTCAGGACATCAGTAATAGGCGCAAGATCGCAAGTGCCAAAATTTGGGATACCGTACATTCGGTGGTGACTAGTACGTCAGATTCCGGATCCCCTCAGCCAGGCATACCCGGTATCGACATACCGCAAGTTTCATCGTGGCTTGAGGCCAATGTTCCTGGCGCCCACGGTCCCTTTACATTCACGGTCATCGCTGGCGGCCACTCCAATCTGACCTTCAAAGTTATTGGTGCTGATGGCGCAGAATTTGTTCTTCGTCGTCCCCCGCTTGGCCATGTCCTAGCAAGCGCCCACGACATGGGACGCGAACATCGCATTATCGCTGCCCTGCAATCAACGCCCGTTCCAGTGGCCCCCGCGCTTGGACTCTGCACCGACGAATCGGTGAACGGCGCGCCGTTCTACGTCATGAGTTTTGTTCCCGGTTTGGTCATTCGAGATCGCGAATCAGCGGAACGTGAACTTTCTCCCGCGGCCCGGCGTCGAGCCAGTGAATCCATCGTGGACACTATGGCCGCCATCCATGCCGTCAATCCCGCCAACATTGGCCTTGATGACCTTGGACGTCATGAGGGTTACATCGCTCGACAGCTCAAGCGCTGGTACGGACAATGGAATCAGCAAAAAACCCGCGACCTCCCAAGCGTTGATCGCGTTCACGATGAGCTGTTAGCTCGCATTCCCGAACAAGGTCCCGCCAGCCTGGTCCATGGCGATTATCGACTAGACAACTGCATGGTGGACTCTTCCGGAGAAGTGATCGCCGTCTTGGACTGGGAGATTTGCACGCTTGGCGATCCCCTGGCCGACCTTGGTTTGCTGATGGTGTACTGGACTGGACCGGGCGATGATCTGTCGGCGTGGACTGGGCAAGCTTGTACCGCTCCCGGCTTCTTGGATCGAGCCGACCTTGCGAGCCGTTATGCCAACGTCAGCGGCCGAGATATTTCGCAGTTGGATTTCTATGTGGCCTTTGCTTATTGGAAATTGGTCTGCATTCTCGAAGGGGTCTACGCCCGCTATCTGGGCGGGGCACTCGGCCAACGTGATCCAGCCGAGTTGGAGCCTTTCAACATCCAAGTATTGGGAGCCGCTGCCCGTGCTGAAGAAATGCTGAGTCGACTGCCGTGACTGAGCCCATCCGCGATGTTGAACTCCACGGACCACTTCCGCAACTTGATGCTCCCATCATGGTGGTCATGTTGCAAGGGTGGATTGATGCTGCGGGCGCCGCAAACGACGCTATGTCAGCCATTGAAAGCCAAATAGATCCCCTGCCGTTGGTGACATTCGATCCGGATGTCTTTATGGACTATCGCGCTCGACGCCCAACAATGGAGATCCGAGATGGCCGGAACAATGGCATCGATTGGCCCTCGATTGATTTATATGCCGGCAAGGATTTGCAGGGCCGCGATGTGGTCATCTTGAGAGGCCACGAACCGGACTCGGCCTGGAATCGATTCTCCGTTGCCGTTCGCACCCTGGCTCAACATCTCAACATCACCATGATGGTTGGAATGGGGGCGTATCCCTTCCCTACACCTCACACTCGACCGAGCAATCTGTCGTGCACCACTCCCACTGTCGAGCTTTTATCCAAGGTGCCTTTTATTCGCAGCACCGTCGATGTTCCAGCGGGAATGACCGCCGTGCTTGAACAGGTCCTTCACGACAGCGGTATCCCGTCGATCAGTATCTGGGCCCAAGTTCCCCAATACCTTCCGGGAATGACCTATCCGGCTGCATCCATGGCCCTTTTGGAGGGGTTGCGTACGGTTGCTGGATTGCATTTTGAAACCGGTTCTCTAGAACATGAGGCGGTTATCCAGAGTGAACGGCTCAATCGTTTGGTCGCTCGCAACCCCGAACACGCTGAGATGGTCACCAAACTAGAGGCTGCCTACGATGCTTTGTCGCCAACTGGTGATGGCTCTCGTCTGAATAATGCCGTACCCATGAGCGAGAGCGATATTCCCTCCGCTGATGAACTTGCCGCCGAATTGGAAGCCTTTCTGCGCGACGCCAACCCGGAAGTGTGATCCCAACCCGCACTAGGGTTTCATTATTCGCTGACCGGCGAATCACCATAAAATTATTTTGTGAAGTTGTTCGATTTTGCAACCTGAGTGGAGAAATACATGAAAGTTGATGGAGGAATCAGTCTCAATCTGCACGAGGCCGTGGCTTCAGCCCAAGAGGTCGAGGCTGCGGGTTACTCCGGGGCTTGGACTGCGGAAACCAACCATGATCCATTTCTGCCTTTATTGCTGGCTGCGGAGCACACCTCCAAAGTTGAACTTGGAACATCTATCGCCGTGGCTTTTGCTCGTAGTCCTATGACTTTGGCCAATACGGCTTGGGACCTGCAGGCTTACTCCCAAGGTCGATTTATTCTTGGACTGGGTAGTCAGATAAAGCCTCACATCACCAAGCGGTTCAGCATGCCGTGGAGCAAGCCGGCGGCGCGAATGCGAGAAATGGTTTTAGCCATTCGGGCTATTTGGGATACCTGGCAAAACGGAACGCCCTTGGATTTTCGTGGCGAGTTCTACACCCACACATTGATGACGCCCTTCTTCACTCCTGCGGCCTCAGATCTCGGCAATTTCGGACCTCCAAAAATCTTCTTGGCCGGTGTGGGCGAACTGATGACCGAGGTCGCCGGTGAAGTGTGCGATGGATTCATCTGCCACGGATTCACTACGGAGAAGTATCTGCGAGAAGTAACGATTCCGGCCCTTGAACGCGGCCGAGCCAAAGCGGGCAAAACTATGGAGGGATTCGAGATTGTCGGACCCAGTTTCGTGGTGACTGGGAATACGGCCGAAGAACTTCAACAAGCGTCTGCAGGAACCCGACAGCAAATTGCCTTCTACGGATCAACTCCGGCCTACCGACCGGTACTGGACCTTCACGGGTGGGGAGATCTTCAAGACCGCCTCAATACTTTGTCGAAACAAGGTCAGTGGGTGGAAATGGGCAAACTCATCACTGATGAAGTCCTTGAGACCTTTGCCGTCGTCGGCGAGCCTGAACAGATTGCCCCGGAACTAACCCACCGCTATGGCGATGTCATCCAGCGCATCTCTTTCTACGCCCCATATAAGAGCGACCCGGAACGCTGGAGCAAAGTCTTGAGTTCGTTACAAACGGCCTAGGTCCGCATCAAGATTGCCAGCAATCCGGTCCGGTCCCTTCACGCGGCCGCCTCTGCAGAGTAGAACTCCACTTCCGCAGATAGCGCTGAGGTTGTGAAGGGTTGAACCAGTGACGATGGAAACGAATTCAAGGCCGTCTGTTCACATCGTTCGCCAATCTCCTGCCATTCGAAAACTTTTCGCGGGCCTCACAGTTGGGATTTTGTTCTGCTGTCTCTCAGTAACGAAAGGTTCTTATTCAGAAAAAGAACCAACGTCTCTGAGTCACAAGATACTTGATCTCCAAACGATCGCTGATCTGGTTGCCACCATTACTTACCGACCCATTCAGGCAACAACGTCCAATTCACCCGCAAGATAAAGCTCACGACATTTGGCGCGTTGCAATTTGCCACTACTGGTCTTGGGCAGTGTTCCCGGTCGGACCAACATGACGTCGCGCGGCGGAAGACCCGACACCTCCAAGGATGACGAGTGAACTCTTTGGCGTACTCCGTCGAGGTCATCAGATCTGACTTCAGCGACCACTACGACTGACTCTTTGCCTTTGTATCCATCAACTCCAAAGGCGATCACGTTGCCAGCTCGCACTCCATCCACTTGGCCCACCGCTCGCTCAATATCTTCAGGAAAGACATTGCGGCCACCAACGATGATCACATCTTTGATGCGGCCACAGATCACTAATTCACCTTCGAGGAGGTAGGCCAAGTCTCCCGTGCACAACCATCCGTCATGAAACATTTCAAGAGTTGCCTCCGGACGTCTGAAATATCCCGGAGTCACACTCGATCCCCGCAACAGCAGTTCACCCACATGACGATCGGGAAGGATCTCGCGAGTTACTGGATCGACAACTTTCATTTCTAGACCCGGGACGGCCTTGCCCAGAAGTGGCAATCGACGCACGGCGATCTCATCGTCACGGGAAACCCCCTGCAGGGAGCGATCTCCAGGGCCGATATCGGCGTCGATGGGCTTAGCAATTTTTTCTCGTTCAAGCACGATGCGATCCACGGCATCAGACACCAAACCGCGATGTCGCGGCGGGAACGCGCCACCGATGCCCACTTCTGCCATGCCAAAGGCCGGGAAAATACTTCCCGGTACAAATCCGAATGGAGCAGCTGCCTCGACGAAAGCTTCTACTGCCGCCGGATCAACCGGCTCGGCTCCCGACAACGCCAGGGTCAGCGAGGAAAGATCAATATCGCTCATGCGCTTGAGGGCTCGAGTAGCCAAGACCCAGGCGAAGTTTGGACCAGCCGTGGCCGTTCCTTTCCAGTCGCTTATCCACTGCATCCAATGCCCCGGATGGGCCATGAAATCTTGAGGACCGGCCTGCACCAGATCCACACCAGTCAACATCGGCACGGAAAGGAATCCCACCAAACCCATGTCGTGGTACAGCGGAAGCCACGAAACCATCACTTCACCTGGTCCGAGAAGTGCGGCTTCACAACAAGCATCGACATTGGCTAAGAGAACCCGCTCGGGGAGCATGACTCCTTTGGGCTCAGATGTTGATCCACTGGTGTACTGCAAAATGACCAATCGTTCCGGGTCGGTAACGGGTACTTCTAGTTGATCTCCGACGAGGCCTTGTGCCTTAGCCAGCAATTCAGAAAGTCGAATCGTTGGTGGGTCACCATCGGCTGGTTGATAAAAATCTGCTAATTGATCGTCAATAACGGTTAGGCGCGCTTCACCGTGTCGAATTCGGGCTCGAGTTCCCTCCACAAATGCCTCAAGGGAGGCCATGCGCATCGGGAGCGGTAGAACCATGCTGGCCGCTCCGGCCAGCCAACAGCCCCGAATTGCTGTCATCAAACCGCGACTGGTGGGACCGAGAAGAGCCACATGATGACCTGGTTCGATGCCCCAAGACTGAAGAGCCGCCCCGATTTGACGGGCCTCATCGTGAATCTGAGACCACGAAACAAAGGCTGGACCATCGGCCGGAATAACGCTGGAACCGACAAAGCGCACGCCATGGTCGGTGACTGCAGCACGCTCGAGACGATCGAATAGCACGCGGGAGAACCTACTGCTTCAACCTTGGCCGATCCCATTCCGAGACTGGCCCCCAGTCACCTTCCAGCCGTTACCCTGGGAGCGATGTCCACTGCGCCCTCCGCAAAAACCCCAGGTGA
>JBJOFA010000054.1:0-6914 GCA_046049015.1 Actinomycetota bacterium
CTTCCCCTCGGCTTGTGGAAAGACAAACCTGGCCATGTTGGTGCCGACTATTCCCGGTTGGAAAGCCGAAACCATCGGTGACGACATTTGCTGGATGAAGTTTGGCGATGACGGGCGGCTCTACGCCATCAACCCCGAGGCGGGTTTCTTTGGCGTGGCACCGGGAACCGGATACGACACCAATGCCAATGCCATGCACACCTTGTGGGGCAACTGCATCTTCACCAACACCGCCTTGACCCCCGACGGGGATGTTTGGTGGGAAGGAATGACCGAGGACGCGCCAGCGCGGGCCACAGACTGGAAGGGCAACGCCTGGACTCCGGAAACCGACTCGCCAGCTGCTCATCCCAACGCTCGTTTTACCGCTCCCGCAGCTCAGTGCCCGTCGGTAGCCCCTGAATGGCAGGATCCTGCTGGAGTGCCGATTTCGGCCATCCTTTTTGGTGGTCGCCGTCGCACCACCGTTCCGTTGGTGACTCAGGCCTTTGATTGGGAACACGGAGTCTTTTTGGGTTCGATCATGGCCAGTGAAACCACCGCCGCCCAACAAGGGGCCGTTGGCAAATTGCGCTTCGATCCCATGGCCATGCTCCCCTTTTGCGGTTACAACATGGCCGATTACTTTGCCCATTGGCTCCGACTTGGATCCAAATCTCAGCCCGACAAGTTGCCGAAGATTTTCTTCGTGAACTGGTTCCGCCGAGATGAAGACGGTCGCTTTTTGTGGCCCGGATTTGGTGAAAACAGCCGAGTTCTCAAGTGGGTGTTCGAACGAGTCAACGGTGAGGGCGCCGCCATTGAGACTCCTATTGGATTGTTACCTCCGTCCAATGGTCTTGATACCACTGGCTTGGAGATCTCCGACAATGACCTACAAGATCTCTTGAGTGTGGACACCGACGGTTGGAAATCAGCTATCTCGCAGATCGAAGATCACTTTGCTCAATTCGGAGACAAGCTGCCTTCGACTCTGAATAAACAACTCTCATCGCTCGCCGCAGCTTTGTGAATTGCTAACCGGGTTCGGCGGTAATCGCTGAACCCTACGAGACTTGGCCGACCAGCAGTGCTCTGATGCCAAGACCCATGAGGAATAATCCGCCCAAGCCATACAGCAAGTACAACTTGTGCTTCATCTGATTGCGATAGCTATAAATAATGGCCACAGCAATAATGGCCACGAAGCCATAAAAGGCGTGGAACTGCGGAAATTCAATCTTGTGACGATTGACAAGGGCCACGCCTAAGGCAACTTGAACAAAGATCGTAAATTGCGCCAAAGCGGTGAACCACCACAGTGCTCGTGTTCTCAAAAAGGGCAGTCGATGAGCACCAAGGGACCAGATACCGGCCAAACCATTGGCGATAATCATGAACCAAGCCCACGAGATATGAAGATCGGCAAGCATCAAGGCATTCATGACCAAATAAACCCTAGTGTCCCGACCGACTTATTTCATCAGTCATCCACCGCAAGAAATGCCACCGTAAAGAACTGTTACTCGACCCGTTGGATCAGCACTAGTGATTGTGCCGGAAAGTGTCCGCACAATTTCAAAGCCGGCCCCGAATATCTCATCGGTGAAGACATCAGTCTGAGGAAAGGCCTTGGTGATGGCGGCCACTGTCGATCCGAGGGAAATATCGCCCTCGGCCACTAATCCGGCGGGAACCGGACTACTTGAAGCCGCAGGACCGTACGTCCATGAAAAGAAATGCAGTCGACCTTCGGCGACAGTGCTTTCATCACCGAAGAGCAACAGCAGGTCTCCCCAACGCACTCCCCGCACCCGA
Source organism: Actinomycetota bacterium (assembly GCA_046049015.1). GTDB lineage: Bacteria > Actinomycetota > Acidimicrobiia > Acidimicrobiales > Ilumatobacteraceae > Casp-actino8. Next base: position 1,798 of record JBJOFA010000054.1, read on the forward strand.
GCGCCGGGACAACTCCCGAATTCAGAGAATGAATCGACATAACCACTATCCGCAGTCGGCTCTCCAAGTCGACGCTTGATGTAATTGACAGCCGCCTCAGGATCAACGCCAAAGCGCACGTCGCCAATACCGTCTCGTCGCAACACCAATTCCTTCACCGGGTTGACCGCTGTCGTCGTGGTCACCAAACTCGAAGTGGTCGAAGTACTTGAGGTACTCGATGTCAATGGCGCCATAGTCGGGGCCACTGTGGTCGTCGCCGCCGTTGGCAACGGGGTCAGGTCTTCCTTATCGGATCCACCTGTCCCACAGGCACTCAATACAAGGGTCCCGAACAAACCAACAGCAATTAGCGATTGACGGAGCGGATGTTTGACGAGGTGCACCCCGTCAGTCTGCCCGATTATCGAATCAAGGTGTTGGCTTGCCGACCCCGCTCCACCAGATGCAGTCCCCCATCGGCAGTGACATCAACCACGGTGATTGAAGCGTTATCCAGACTGTCAATCACCAGGCGATCATCGCCAAGACAAGCTCCAATCACCGCGTTGATGGCGATGAAATGGCTGAAGATAACGGTGTCTTGCGCGCATCCAGAGACATACGTCACCACCCCATCGCGAAAATCCGTATAGCGCTCCCCCAGGTCGCTCCAGTTGCCTGACATGGCCTGTCGTAGCCAGGTAATTCTCTCACCTAAAGGAAAACCATCGGGCGAAGGGATTTCGGTAACCAGTGGCTCAACGATCACCGGCGCTGGAGTCCAAAGATCGGCAAGAAACTGCGCCGTCTCTTGACATCTCCGCAGGGGGCTCGAAACCACCCGACATGGTTCACGCCACGACAACTCTGTTGCGGCGTTTTCTGCTTGCTGACGTCCCACGTCATCTAGACCGGGATCTGGATCAGCGTCCCATCCGGCTGCCGCTCGGCCGTGACGGACAAGGTAAACCCGACTCACAAAAACCAGCCCGGTTGAGCACCACCTGATTGACCCGGCTCAATGAACCACTCGGTGCCAAAAGCATGGGCAAACATCTCGGGGGCCATATTCAAAAACATGCTGCTATCCCCCATCTGGCTGGCGTGACAGGCAATTGAAGCTCGTTTGAGGTCGACGAGTTCAGCTACATCAACGGCCATGGTGATTTCATCTTCAGTTGAGCCAAAGGGATTCCCATCGTCGGCGGGACCTTCTGGATCAAAGTTTGAGGAATCATCCCCATCGGTCGCCTGTTCACCCATTTGGCTCATCATTTCGCGCATCATCTGCACAATCCGCGTGCGGTTCATGGTGGACTCGAGGAGGCGAACTGTTTTGCCAGTGGCCCGCACCATCTCAACGGCGCGATGTCCCACTCGGTGGACTTGGATATGGTCAGGATGCCCGTATCCGCCGTGCCAGTCATAACAAGTCACCACATCGGCATCTTCTTCTTCAATGACCTGTGCCAGAGCACGCGCCGCTTCATCCAAATCTGCGTTCATGAAGGCGTTCGGGAGTTCATTTTGTGGCCAGCCGGTCATTCCACTGTCGTGATATCCAAGCCACACCAATCGCTGCACCCCAAGAACCTCTGCTGATTTTTCGGTCTCACGAGCCCGCCGGTCTTGCAAAGTCTCACTGGCTTCTAAATCAGCCGGGGTTTCACCATGACGTCCATCAGTGGCCATCACCAGAACCACACGATGACCCTCGCGACTAGCGCGAGCTATCGAACCTCCGGTAGCGATGGATTCATCGTCGGGATGAGCATGAAAGCAAACGAGAGTCTTCACGCGTCGACAACTGCTCCGCTGCCCAGCAAGCGGTCGATTTCCGCCGATGCAAAACCCCAATCGGTCAGGATTTCACGTGAGTGCTGACCCGGGTGCGCAGGTGGACTGGCAATCTCAGCTGTCGTTCGAGAGAATCGCGGCGCCGGTGCAGGCTGCTTGATACCGCCCACGTTGACGATCATCTGACGTTCCACGTTATGTGGGTGGGCCGCTGCTTCACTCATAGTGAGTACCGGCGCAAAACAAACATCGGTCGCTTCCATGATCTCGCACCATTGATCTCGAGTCTTGGTTTTGAAGATCACGGTCAGGCGTTCTTTCAAATGGGGCCACGAGGCTTTATCCATTTGCTTGGCGAATTCGGCGTCTCCCTCGAGCCCAGTCAAACGGAGAAGTTCAGCGTAGAACTGGGTTTCGATTGACCCGATTGAAATGTATTGACCGTCTTGACATTCATAAACGTCATAGAAATGGGCGCCCGTATCCAGCAGGTTGGTCCCGCGTTTGTTTTCATCGTGGACTCCCATTTGGGAAAAGGCCCAGAACATCGTCATCAACACTGCGCTGCCATCCACCATGGCGGCGTCAACAACCTGACCCTGGCCACTCTTCGAGGCTTCAAGAAGCGCACACACCACGCCGAAGGCTAGAAACATGCCTCCGCCTCCAAAATCGCCCACCATATTCATGGGGGGAACGGGAGCCTCGCCAGCTCGACCAAAGTGCGCCAATGCTCCAGCCAAGGAGATGTAGTTGATGTCATGTCCGGCCGCTTGCGCGTACATTCCGCTCTGACCCCAGCCGGTCATCCGACCAAATACCAGCCGTTGGTTGCGGGCAGCGCAAACGTCGGGACCGATACCTAAGCGCTCCATCACGCCCGGGCGAAAGCCTTCGATCAACGCATCTGCTGACTCCACCAACTTCAGGAGCGTCTCGACACCCTCGGGATTCTTGAGGTCAATGGCGATGTTGCGACGGCCGCGTTGCAAGATATCGAATCCGGGAGTGTCAGGCGCCGGGCCCCGGACTGCTTGGCTGCGCTCGACCCGAATCACTTCAGCCCCCATGTCAGCCAACATCATGGCGGCGAAGGGGCCGGGGCCAATTCCGGCGATTTCAATAATGCGATAACCCTTGAGTGGACCTGTCATACCCCGATCGTATTCAGGGCTCGGGCCGAGTCCCCATTCGGGTTAGAACCTCACCTCTGAAGCCCGGGATTTCGGTCCGCCAGAGCGGTATGCGATGCGATGACCCCACTGATCATGGGCAACAAAGGATCGGGAAGATCGTGACCCATATCGGCCACCATCATCAACGTTGAATTCGGAATCAGTTCTGCTGTGCGCTGACCACCGTCTGGTTGCAACAAGGTGTCATCAGTGCCATGGATCACCAAAGTAGGCATCTGCAGTCGCTGCAAACCCTCGGCCCGAGATCCACTGGCGTAGATGGCCGCTAGTTGCCGACCGGCTCCTTCGGGATAGAACGATCGATCATAAGAACGCGCCGCTTCCGTTTTCACCCGCTCTTCATCAAAATAACGACGCGATTGCCAGACCCGAGCCGCTACTGAATTCGCAATGAATGATTCTCGATCAGGTGGCGGTGGGGCCAGCAACACTGCGCCAGCCTCGGGTGTCGGTGATCCAAACTCCATTTCACCGGTCATGGACATAATCGAAGTGAGTGAACGCACTCGATGCGGGTGTTCAATGGCCATGGTCTGAACGATCATTCCTCCCATCGAAGCCCCCACAATGTGAGCCTTATCGATACCGAGAACATCGAGAAGGCCCACGGCATCGGCGGCCATATGAGACAAGGTGTAGGGAACCTGCGGGATTTCCGATCCCGTTAGCTGGGCAGCCATGACCACTCCCGGATCAACTTCAACGCCGTGGAATTTTGTCGACAGGCCGCAGTCACGGTTGTCAAAGCGAATGACCTGAAGTCCGTGGTCTACCAGGAGTTCACAAAACCGATCTGGCCAGGCAATCATCTGCGCCGTAAAGCCCATCACCAGCAGTACTGGAGGCGCTTTGGAGTCTCCTAGGACCTCGTACTCGATATGAATCGGTGAATCAGTTGACGAGATCTCGGCGCGGGGCATGGCGACGAGACTAGCCATGTCGGCAAACCTGAGAGGATCCGTAGCCCACGGAGTACCGTTGTCCCATGACTTCTGGCATGTTTCCTCAGGTGAAATTCGGTGTGCATACAGGCTTGCAGCACACCTCATTTGACATCTTGCAGCCGCTCTGGAAGCGGATCGATGAATTGGGATTCGATTGGATCTCCATTTGGGACCACTTCTACGGAGCAACCGGCAAACCAGATGACGCCGCCTGTTACGAAGCGGTAGCCATGCATGCTGCCTTGGCGGCCAGCACCTCGCGAGTGCGTGTCGGATCATTGGTGTATTCCGTTGGATATCGCCATCCAGCGGTTTTGGCCAAGATGATTACAGCTATTGATCACATCTCTGGCGGGCGGGCCGATATGGGACTCGGCGCCGGCTGGGCCGAAGTTGAGTACAAGGCCTATGGCATTGAATTCCCACCAGTCAAAACTCGTATGGACCAACTTGAAGAAGCGGCTGCTTGTGTGCGCGGTCTACTACATGATGAAGTCACTGACTTCAACGGGCAGTGGTTTTCTTTGAACCAGGCTCGCAATGAGCCGCGACCTATTCAGAAAAAGATTCCCATCTGGATCGGCGGTGGAGGCGAAAAACGAACCCTGAAAATTGCCGCCAAATTCGCCGACGGATGGAACGTTCCCTTTGTTTCTCCCGAAGCTTTCGCCCATAAAAGCAGCATTCTGAGCGATCACTGTCAGCACGTTGGCCGAGACGCCTCTCAAATATCTCGAACGGTCAACTTGGGCATTGCCTGGACTGAAGAAAGTCTGCAATCTCAGTTCGGCATGTTGGCCGAAGGTGTACGTCCGGGAGTTCTCACGGGAAGTGACGAACAGGTCATTGACCGCATTGGTCAATACGTGGCTGCCGGGGCCCATCAGATCAACTTGGCACTACGAGCCCCTTTTGATCGAGACGCTTTAGAGCGTTTTAGTGCCACATTGAAACTGGCGTGAATTCCAAACACCTTGGTTTTCCCACGATGATTCAAGTCCCCCTATGTTGACCGCGATCGCCTCAGGTCGGGTCAATCTCATTGGGGATCACACCGACTACACCGGTGGATTGGTTATGCCCATGGCATTGGACGAGTCGACCACCATTAGGGGTACCGCTCAATCCGATCTGGTTTGGGATTTGGTATCGGCTGATGACCCCACGCCCGCCCACATCACATTGCCTGTGATTGACC
>JBJOFA010000055.1:0-6895 GCA_046049015.1 Actinomycetota bacterium
GAGGCCAGTTTCGTCACTGGTGCGGTAGTTCCGGTTGACGGTGGGATCACTGCTAATACCGGTCAGTTCACTCCTCGTCCTGAAACAAATGTCTGAGTACTCAAAGGAGAAGCACCATGGCCGAACATCCAGAGAATTATGAAGATGTGACCGTCTACGCGCTTGACGAAGACGTCGAAGAAGAACTCCTGTTGGCTCACAACGAGTGCACGTTCATATGGTCGAACAAGGAAGGATGGCCCGTCGGGGTGATCATGTCGTACGTTTGGCGTCGTGGTAGTTTCTGGCTCACGGCATCGTCACAGCGGGCGAGAATCTCAGCAGTCCGCCGGGATCCGCGAGTGTGCGTGGTCGTGACTTCTACTGGCTCGCCTTTATCACGCAATAAAGCAGTCACCTGGAAAGGAACCTGCGAGATACTCGACGATCGCGAGACCAAGGACTGGTTCTATCGAGAATTGGCCGATGCCATCATGGGTGGTCGTAATGCCCGCAGCGATGCTTTCGTTGATTTCCTTGATTCCCCGCGACGCGTCATCCTAAAAGTTTCTCCGACCCAACGCATTGGCTACGACGGAGCAAAGATGGGCAAGGCCACGACCGAATGGATGGCCGATAGAGCCAAAAACTCTGAATGAATTATTCGACTCACACGGTCATCTTGGACTGCGTGCGAAGAACCCAATCAAAAAATCGAAGAAGGGAATATTGACATGGGCCAGCATCTCGGACTGAACGCCGATCAAGTCCTCACCACGACACGCTCGGTGCGCAAGCGCCTGGACCTGAATCGGCCAGTTCCGCGCGACGTTCTCGTGGAATGTGTCGAGATCGCCCACCAAGCTCCCACGGGATCGAACACTCAGGGATGGCGGTGGTTGTTCGTGGAAGACCCGGTCAAGAAAAAAGCCTTGGCCGACATGTATCGGGCCAACTTCTATCCCTACATCAATGACCCAAATCGTCCCAAGCGAGATGACCAGGGTGAGCGAATCCTGGATTCGGCCACCTATCTCGCCGATGTTCTCGACCAAGTGCCGGTACTTCTCATCCCCCTCATTGCCGGCCGACTCGATGTGGGTACTCCGGCCTTCCAGCAGGCGTCGTCCTGGGGTTCGCTGTTGCCCGCCGTCTGGAGTTTCATGCTCGCGCTACGTGAACGAGGACTTGGATCGGCATGGACGACCTTGCATCTTCCCAACGAGCGCGAGGCTGCCGATCTCCTCGGAATCCCGTTCGATCAGTACACCCAGGCCGGCCTTTTTCCGGTGGCCTACACAATTGGTACGGACTTCAAGGTGGCAAAGCGTGTCCCCGCTGAAAAGTTCATTCGCTGGGATTCTTGGACCTGATTTCACACCAGGTGATTTCTCGGGCTGAGTATTTCTGGCCGATCTCGTGACCTGGCTCAGTAACGGGCCTCGTCCGAAGCCGCCCAGCTGATGGCGTTCGATAAGACAAGGCGAAAGTTTGGGTCGGCATACGTGATCGGCCCGTCACCGAACTGCAGATATGCCAGGGGAGAGTTGCCAACTTTCTTCACCCATCCAACGAGATCACTTCCGGGAGGATGGGTCCAGCCTTCATTCGAGTTGCGCCGGCCGCGGATAGCTAAGTCGGCCGAATAGAAAAGCGATGTATCATCGACGGCGAAATCGGTTCGTAAAAGTGGTGTTACCGAATCCTCGAAAACGGGGAAGCAGTAGAGCTCATCGATGATGTCGAATGACTCCGGAAGTCCGGCACAGATCGGATGATCCGGGTTGAGAACACGAACTCTGTGTTGGACATCGAAGAGATATCCGGAGTCGGGATACGAAATACCGCGTAGGTTCGCGGGTTGATAGTGGAACCGAGCGCCGACCATCTCTGCGAATCCTTCCCAAGCGGGCCAACTGGCTACCGCATGGTGCATGAACACCATTCCCGTTCCGGCGGCTTGCAATTGCTGGAATACAGCAATGACCTCATCGGAGGGAAAGGGGAATTCGACTGGCGGATCGGCACCGGTGAAACGCAAACCTGGCATGTCGTAAAAGACGACCACGTCAGAACCGACCGAAGGCGTCGAGCTCTTGGTCCATTCGATGTTCTCGAATGCATCGAAGATTCGGAAAAAGGGTTCGGCGTCGAAAGGGTGACCGCCAGTGACAACTTGAACCGAGATACTCACCGGTCGATGGGAGCTTGGGCCAGTCGATGATTGGCGATCTGCGGTCCGCCGACCCAGCCGCACATCTGAGGGTCACATTCGCGGATTTCACCTTCTAGATGCCGGCCGTCGAGGGCAAAGATTCCCCATTGGCCATCCTTGGTGACCTTGATATGTCCGTGACCATCCTGTTCGTAGAGGGCTTTGCTGAAGGGATGAATGATGCCCCTCATCACGACTCTCCTTGGATCCACTGGTCGAATTTCTGATGGAGCCAACGAACTTTGGCTTCTTGGTAGTTAGCCAAAGTGATTCCAGGTTTGAAAGTCGTTTCGAGACCGAGTTGTACCTTTGCCATGTTGAAGACATCTTGATCGAAAACTTTGCCGAGCATGCCTAGTTCGGGGGCGTTGGTCCACGGTTCGTCGATGGTGAGTTCGCGTCGCTTGGCAGGAGCGGGACGGTCGCCTTTGAAAGGTGAGAGAAACATGACTTCCATGATCGATGAACGGTGGTCGTCTCCATTGGGACGGAAGCGATAGACGATCCGATTGAAGGCACCCCAGGGATGGAAATTGGGGAACAGTGTGTAATCGATGCTGTCCATGAGTTCAGCATCACTCATCGTGTCGACCTGATCTCCAACAACGGCCCTCCATCGTGTACGGGCCCCGGCGGCCCCTATGGCTCGGGCCGATGCTCCGGTTGGTACGGAGATCGGGCTCTCCTGATCGACGCGCACGTCGAGCATGGACTTCATCATCTCGTCCTCGGAAACTTCGTACCACAAGAGAGGACTTGGAGTGAGCGCCGGAGTGATGACCCGCGCAACGTTGTCCCAGATGTCGACCTGGGAATTGGTGTCGCCCAGGTAATACAGAATCTGCGGATGGGTCGCGTTGACGTGGTACGCCTCACAGAACGCCTCTTGGGCGATTTTCCAATTGGCGCCGATGATTTTGGTGACGTGGGCTTCGATGTATCGATCGGCGAGGTTCCAGATCGAGAACTGCTCATCCAAGTTGCCGATGAAATCGGCAAGTGGTTCACAGTCAGGATCTGGATTGATGAAGACGAAACCAGCCCAGGTTCCGACCTGGCATTCGGGCAACATGAAGTCCTCGTGCCGTCGATCTTCAACGTGTGGAAAATCCCAGTTCGCAGGAACGTCGGCCAACTGGCCGTCGAGTGCCCAAGCGAATCCATGGAACGGACAACGAATCTCTGCGCAATGTCCGTCGTAGTCCTTGAGTCGCCGTCCCCGGTGTAAGCAAGCATTCGGGAAGGCCTTGATCGAACCATCCACCTGACGAACGATGATGAAAGACAGAGTGCTGATTTCATAGACCAGATGATCACCCGGCTCGGGTATCTGTTCCTCGCGGCAAGCGAACTGCCAAACTCGTAACCACAGACGCTCACGCTCCAACTCGTGCCACTCACGAGAAATGTAGCGGTCGATAGAAACGTCCTGATCGCCGAGGAACTTGGGAGACTCGAGCCGCAACACTTCAGGGACGGGATGGGTATCGGAGTCGAGGAGTTCCTGATACGTGACACCAGGAGAGCGGGTGGGTCGGGGGTCGAGTGCCGTCATGAACTCATTATTGACCCGGTGAACACTTTCGTCCAGCACCGAACTACGCTCTTTGGCAAGTTGGGGAAAGAAGGGGAATATGTTGACTTTCGCGGACATCTTCGAGGCTCATGCTGATTCGATGCCGGAGGCGGTAGCCATCTCCTTTGGTGACCGCGACGTCACCTGGCTCGCTTACGACGAATCGGCGGCCCGGCTGGCCTCGGCCTACGCCGCGGCTGGCCTTGGAGTCGGCTCCAAGGTTGGCATGTTCATGTACAACAGTCCTGAGTATCTGATCACTCAGTACGCGGCTTTCAAGTCGCGAATCACTCCGGTGAACGTGAATTATCGTTACCTTGACGACGAATTGTGGTACCTGCTCGACAATTCGGATTGTGAAGCAGTCGTATTCCATTCGAGCCTGGGTGATCGCATCGGTCGTATCAAGGACCGGCTCCCGAAACTGAAATTGTTGATCGAGGTCGCCGATGGTCCGTCGGCCGGCGTCTCCGGGGCACGATCTTGGGACGAAACCATCCAGAGTCACCAACCGGCCGCTCGTCAGGCACGCGCTGTCGATGATCTTTACATGCTTTATACCGGTGGTACGACGGGAATGCCCAAGGGGGTCATGTACGAGACGGGAACCTTCACCGAAGGATTTCTGGCCTTCTACACCGGACCTATGGGACGAGGTCCTTTCACATCGCTCGCCGAGATAAGCGCCACCGCCAAAGGTCTGCACGCAACTGTGGGCCAACCAGTAGCAATTCCAGCTTGTCCTTTGATGCACGGCACAGGTGTGTGGTTGGGAGCGTTGCTCCCGCATCTGATGGCTGGAAAGGTCGTGCTTCTTCAAGGACGATCCTTTGATGCTCACGAGATGTTCAGGGCTATCGAAAGACATCGAGTCAGTTCACTGGTGATCGTCGGCGATGCCTTCGCTCGCCCGATGATGAACGCCTTGCGGGAAAAGGCTGCGACCACCCCGTACGACACCTCGTCGGTCACGACCATCGTTTCCACCGGGGCGATGTTCTCAGCAGAAGTGAAGGCGGGGATTTTCGAATACATGCCTGGTTCTATCGTGATGGACATCCTTGGATCCAGCGAAGGTGGAATGGCTCAGACCATGGCTACCAAGGACAATGTCAATACCACGGCAAAGTTCGGCGCCATGCCCAATACCAAGGTGTTCGGACCCGACGACAGCGAAGTGGTCCCGGGGTCCGGTGTCGTTGGCGTAGTTGGGGTCAGTGGACCCAACGTCCCCTTGGGGTACTACAAGGACGCCGAGAAATCAGCGCGCACGTTCCGCGAAATCGGCGGAGTCCGCTATTCGTTTCCCGGTGATATGGCAACCGTGGAAGCCGATGGAACAATCACTCTTCTTGGTCGAGGATCGAACTGCATCAATACCGCTGGAGAGAAAGTCTTCCCCGAAGAGGTGGAAGAAGCAGTCAAGACCCACGCCGCAGTTGCCGACTGTTTGATCTTCGGTATCCCTGACGAAAAGTTCGGGAACAGAGTGGTTGGCGTGGCCTCGACGGCATCTGGTCAGGCGACACCCACTGGTGACGAAGTCATCGCCTTCACCAAGACCAAACTATCGAGTTTTAAGGTTCCCAAAGAGTTGGTCTTCGTGGCCACTGTGCCCCGCGCTCCAAATGGCAAAGCCGATTACGTCTCAGCACGTCAGCTCTTCGAATCTGGAGGCGCTCAGTCATGACCACCGTCATCGACTCCGTCGGCGATAATTCGATCGGAAGCGCCCGCAGTCGTGGTCCGAGTGTGCAAGATCTTCTCGCCGCTGATACTCGCAAAGTTCCATCCTCATTGCAGGACCACGCATATGTTCCGCAGGGCATAGTCGACATTCCGAAATCGCGTTATACGTCCCATGAATTCGCATCCTTGGAGAACGAGTACATGTGGACCAAGACGTGGCAGATGGCCTGCACGGTGGACGAGGTTGCACAACCAGGTGATCACGTCGTCTATGACGTAGCTGATCAGTCGCTTATCGTCGTGCGGACTCGTGATGGTTCGATCAAGGCGTTTCACAATACGTGTCTTCACCGCGGGACCAAGTTGCGTACCGACGACGGTCGCGTCGCCTCGTTTCGTTGTCCGTTTCATGGATGGCGTTGGGACCTGGATGGAAATCTCACCGAACTCCCAGCCGAATGGGATTTTCCGCAGGTGTGGCAACAGCCGGATTCGTGTCTGCCCCAGGCCCAGGTAGCCCAATGGTGTGGGTTCGTTTTCATCAACCTCGATCCCGAGGCCAAACCGTTCAATGAGGTTGCCAGCAAATTGGTGGAGCATTTCGATCGCGACTTTGGCATGGAGAATCGCTACAAGGCATTCCACGCTGTGAAAGAGGTATCGGCCAACTGGAAGGTGTGCATGGAGGCCTTCGCCGAGGGATACCACGTCATCGCCACACATCCTCAAATTCTCGAGTTTGCCGGTGACGCCAATAGCGAATACTCGATATGGCCGGATTCACCTTTCGTCACTCGCTTCGTTAATGGTTTCGGCATCCAAAGTCCGCACCTGGGCGATTTGACTGAGCAACAAGTTGCCGACGCCTATCTTGAGTTCTCGGCCCGTTCGGCCCGAGGGTCGGTGGAAGTTCCCGACGGCAAGAGTGCCCGCGAAGTTATTGCCGAGGTGTTCCGGTCCTTCATGGGTCCGCTCTTTGGAGTGGACCTCTCATCTGTCTCGGACACCGAAATGCTCGATGCTCACCTTTACCACTTGTTCCCAGCCTTTGCTCCGTGGGCCGGTATTGGTCAATCGCTCGTGTACCGATGGAGACCGGGCCCGACTCCGGACAGCTGCTACATGGACGTCGTGCGGATGATGCCGGTTCCCGATGGCCAAGAGCGACCCCAGCCCGCGCCGATTCAACGTTTAAAGCGCGAGCAGTCCTGGCACGAAGCCGAGGGTATGGGTGGTTTGGCCACAGTCTTCGAGCAGGACATGGAAAACCTTCCCAAGGTTCAACTGGGACTGAAGATGACCGCCAAGCGAGCGAAAAAGGGTGTGAGCTTCGGTCTCTACCAAGAGGCCCGGATGCGATTGATTCATCGTCATATCGATGACGCCATCATTGAAGGATTGCGCAGCGACGGCCGGTCATTGGACGAAGTCGCTCC
>JBJOFA010000056.1:0-6843 GCA_046049015.1 Actinomycetota bacterium
CATCCGTTCAATGTTCTTTTCCGCTTTTTCGTCGTTGTTTTCCCCGTTGACCTGGGACTTGTGTCGCTTGTTGGAGCGCCAAATGAGGCCGACAGCGACAAAACCGAGAAGAGTTAAGACATACGCCAAACGGTCTAATGAGCTCGGTTCAAAACTCAGAATTACCTCATTAGCAGTGGGGACGACCACCATCATGTTTGGGGCCACGCGGTACGGACCTTCAGCGCCGGAAACCTGCCAATTCGGAAAATAACTAACTCGCACCAACACCGGCGTGCCAATTTGATCAACCTCGAACGACACCGATTCATCGCCAATCACCACGTTGGACACAGTGGCGGGCCTGACTGATACCGGTGACACCGGGTCGGCCAAGGTCACGATGTCGACCTTGCGAATGTCCGCTCCCGGAATTCCATCACGCCGTGATTCATCTATCTCGACTTTGGCCCGGGGCCAATTCTCGGGGCCATCAGCAGCAGGCAAAACCGACCACTCGGTTGGTTGTTGCAGCCAACTTGTTCCTAACTCCAACCAACGCTCACGCTGGTCTCCACTGCGGGATTCAACGACCACCGGCAAAGCCTCGAGAGGTATCACGACATCTGATCCACTCACTTCATAGATCCGCCAAGGTCCTGCTTGAGCAATTTGACGCAAGGTTCCATCAGAGGCTGCGACTACGTCGGCTTGTGCAATGGCCTCCGGAGTGACCGCCATGTAATACCTGATTCCCAGCGCTTGTAGGTAAGGCACGCCCACCGAGGCATTGTTGTTCACGTATCGAAGTTCACGTACCGGATTAGAACTTTGCTTGGACATAGCCCCGGCAGCCAAGAAGTGATACGGGGTTGTCCCGGCCGCTTCAAAAAAGAGGCCCTCACTCGAGCCGATGCATCCGTCAGTCCAAAAAGGCAAAAGCATGAGCGCCATGGTGGTTCCGTAGCGATCGTTCCCCCCAAAGTTCTCCCACAAAGCCCGCCCACAACCGCTCGACTCGCCAACTTCTTTCATAGTTTGCACCACTTGGTAGTACTCACCGTAAGCCTGTCGACCCTCGTATCCCGAGAAGTTCCATCGCGCCCAGCCGTCTACGAAGCCCCGATTGCCAGCGGAAGTCTCAAATGGACCCCAGGAGTACTCCAGGCCCTCCCCTTCATTGACCAATGATCCGAAAGGTAAAGTTTGAAAACGGAAGCCCAGCACTAAAAGAGCCACAACAGTCGTGATAACTGCGGTCAAACTGCGAACATTGAATTGCTGACGTCGCAGGTGTTCCGCCACCGTCATTGAATTTGACACTTCATCAGATTCGTCAATGATCTCTGAAGTTTCGACTTGATCCAAAAGCAGCTTTTCTTTCGTCACTCTTTCCAACTGCACGAGGCGCACAACTGCCGATACGGTCTCGACGATTCCAATCGCTGCCAGGAGGTAACGACAAAGGTTCACCATCGGCAGCAGGCGTGGATTCCACAGCAAGCCAATTACGGGGAGACTGTCATTGAAGAGGTACACGAAGAGAGCGAAAACTGCTCCCGTAAATCCAAGCCAAATTCCCGCTCGGTGACGCCGAGCAAACATCGAAACCAAACCGATGAGAGCAAAAGTCAAAAAGAAAATGTTCCAAAATGGCGGCAAGGCGAAAAACATGCCCCAATACGAGGTGAAGGATCCGTTACCCGGCTCACCTTTGTATTTCATGTCGGTCATGTAGGCGTGATTAAGAAGAAATGGAAGGATCCAAAAAGCGGTCAAGAGTGATCCCGTTCCGGCGGTGACAATGAACCAGCGCAGTCGCTTTCGATCAAGCCAGAGGAGCAGCATCAACAGCAAGCCCACAGTTACATAGATCGCCACAATGCCGTGGCACAGAACGGCAAGCGCCATGAAAATGGCCGCCTTGATGCGATGCCTTCCTGTATCCAACCCGTTAGCGAAAAGTCCAAAAGCAACGAGAGTGAACGACAGTGAAATCGAAAAGGAGAACTCCCCCGCCATAGTCGAGGCCACATTGCCTCCGTAGATGGTGTAGCTCTCGTCTAAGAGATACACGAGGCCGGCTAAAGCAAATAATTCGGGAATGGGATAAGCAAAACGCGCCAGACGACCAAAGAGCCAACAACTCAGCGGAAGGGTGACCACCCCAATGACCGCGATAATTTTGAAGGCCACGGCGTAAGGCATGACGATGTCGAGCAAGATAATGAAGATGGCCGGTACCACCATGTAGAAGCGGTACACCGGGAGGCCCGAATACCAGTCCATCGACCAGCCATTTAGCTTCCAAGGCAAGAGATGGTCCCGCAGATAGGCCGGTCCCCACACATGGGCTCCCATATCACCACCAGTCGGCGTGGTGTTACGGAAAATCAGCGAGGGCTGAATGACCCGTATGGCGACGAAGGTGGTCACTCCAAGAAGAAAGAGGCGAACTGCCAACGTGATCAAACGACGCCGATCTGACTTCAGCAGTTTCAGTCTCTCAACCGGGCGGGAGGTCAGTAGCGAGGTCATGATCGAAATATCTTGCCACTTGTCTTTGCTCGGCCGCGTTCGTTCTTTGCCGTTACAGCGAAACTAGCAATAGCCCAGTGGCGTTAAAAGCGGCGTGAGCCAATATGGCACTCCCTAATCGGCCAGTCTTTTGAAAGCACAAACCAAGCACCAGGCCAAAGACAAAGAGTCCGGGAAACTCCACGGGCTGCAAGTGGATGGCGCCGAACCACGCCGCAGAAAGTACCAAGGCCAAGATTTCGTGCAGTCTGCCTTGCAATGCCTGCAGGATCATCCCGCGATAAACGATCTCCTCAATGAGTGGCGCTCCGATAACCACCACAGCAATCAAAGCTAAGACCCAGACCCCATCAGCCTTGTCCCAAAGGTCTCGGGCTCGCTCTTCAATGTCTTCACTGGAAAAGGTGTCGGGGAAAAAGTTTTGCAAGGGCCAATACACCAGGGGCAGCAAAATCAGTTGACTAACGATGCCAATGGGGATTCCCACCACATCTGCCAAACGGAATGACACCCTGAAATCTTTCAAGGGGCGACCCTCACCCCAATATTGACTCACCACCACCAGGGCGACCACAAACGGAATCCAAAGCAGGATTACCGAGATGACAGTCATCGACAAAGGCCAAGTTTCAGGGTCGTCACCTCCGTACCCAGCCAAGGAAATTGCCAGTGCCTGTAGGGGCAGGGCCAGAACGTAAGCCGCGGTCCAGGCTAAAAAGGCCACCCCTACCGAAAATCGGATCGATGACGAAGGGCGCTCAAAGGCCACGGTTCGGACTAACCGGCGAGTCGGTGAACGAAGGGGAGAACTTCGGCACGACGACGGTCGTCGAGACTCCACCCACTCGGCGGCGCAAAGCGCTGCCAGTGTTTGGCGCACAATTCATAGACATTGGGAAGACGTTCTTCACCGAGGTGTTCGACCCAAATTGTCGATGTCGAGTATTGAAACGCCAATGCAATATGAGACTTTTCACGACAGCCACTACGGGTACACGAACGCATGGATTCAAAATACGCAAAATTCGCCCTTAACTGGTGGATTCCCGTCCAGAAACGGGTTCTCAGAGCACGACATACCGACCCCGCAAAAACGGTCCTAGCATGAAGCCATGAGCGAGTCGTCTCCTCCCCCTCCGCCACCGCCACCGTCCCCTAGTGCTGACTCCGGTCGGCGATTTGGGCGGGCCTCGAAGCAGAAAGACCAGGATCGCCAGATTCGGCGCGAAGCAGAGTCTCGATCTGGGCTACAAACTGGGCCAAACGGCCAGCCCGACGGCCGTAATGGACGACCGGCAATGCCGAAGTGGTCGGCATGGGTTCTCCTGGGCATCATTTTGATTTTGATCTTCGGACCGCAACTGCTTCCCGGTCCAGACCGCGAGAAACTCGGATTCGAGGAGTTCATCACCCAGGTCGATGAAGGCCGAGTTGATGAGGTGAAGTTGAATAACACCACTTTGACCATCACCGGAAAGTTCACCGATGGAAGTGAGTTCTCTACCTCGGCTCCCCCTGGGTTTCCCAATGAAAGTGACCGTGAACTTCTACGAACCAAAGGTGTTGACTTCAAGCCATCCACTCCCCAGTCCAATTGGGTAGTCAGCCTGATTCCCCTTCTCCTGCCCTTCATTCTGATCATTGGTTTCTTGGTCTGGATGAACAAGCGGGCCTCGGGGCAAATGGGCAGCATGATGTCCATCGGCCGTAGTCGGGCCAAGACCTATTCGGCTGATCGTCCCTCCACCACCTTTGCCGATATCGCCGGTTACGAAGGCGTCAAGACCGAAATCAAAGAAGTTGTGGATTTCCTGCGCATGCCTGAACGCTTCAAGGAAATCGGCGCTCGGGTTCCTAAAGGAATGCTGCTCGTTGGCCCTCCCGGTACGGGAAAGACTTTGTTTGCCCGCGCCGTCGCTGGTGAGGCCGGAGTGGGCTTTTTGTCGGTGACCGGCTCGGACTTCATGGAGATGTTCGTGGGCGTCGGAGCTAGTCGAGTTCGAGATCTCTTCCAGCAGGCTCGCAAAATGGGTCGCGCCATTATCTTCATTGACGAAATTGATTCGATTGGCCGTAAGCGTGGCGCCGGACTTGGTGGTGGCCATGACGAGCGCGAACAGACGCTCAACCAAATGCTTTCCGAGATGGACGGTTTCGAAACTTCTGAGGGCATCGTCATTCTGGCCGCCACGAACCGTCCCGATGTTTTGGATCCGGCGTTGCTTCGTCCTGGTCGCTTCGATCGTCAAATCGTGGTGCCTCTGCCCGAGTTCGAAGAGCGAGCCGCCATCTTGCGGGTTCATAGTCGTGACAAGCGCATGGGGCCCGATGTCGAACTGGACACCATGGCCAAAGGTACTCCTGGTATGAGTGGCGCCGATCTTGCCAACCTGGTGAATGAGGCCGCGCTTTTTGCGGTTCGTCGAGGCAGTCCGCAGATCGAAAAGGTCGACTTCGAATCAGCGCGCGACCGAATCATGATGGGTGCCAGCCGCGAGTCCTTGATCTTGTCGCCAGAGGAAAAGCGAGTAACCGCGTACCACGAGGGCGGTCATGCTGTGCTCGCCGCAGTACTTCCCGACGGTGACCCCCTCCACAAAGTGACAATCCTTCCCCGCGGAATGGCGCTCGGCGTGACTCAGACTCTTCCCGAAGAGCGGCACAGTTACTCCAAGGACTACATCCAAGACCGTATTTGTATGGCCCTTGGAGGTCGGGTAGCTGAGCGACTCGTCTTTGATCAGCAAACCACTGGTGCAGCCAACGACTTAGAAGTAGTCACTGGTCTAGCCCGACGCATGGTGCGCGAATGGGGCATGAGCGATTCAGTTGGGCCAATGGCCTGGCACAATCAACAGCAGGTCTTCTTAGGTGAGGACCTGATGACAGGTGGCCGCGAATACAGCGATGACACCGCTCGCATGATTGATGTGGAGATCAACAAGATCCTTCGCGAGCAAGAAGTGCGAGCCACTGAATTACTGGTCAAACATCGTAAGGGACTCGACCTAGTCGCTGAAGCACTCCTCGAAAAGGAGACTATTGATGGCGCACTGGTCAACGAACTGGTGCAACAAGGTGTGGGCGGTCAAACTGCTCCAAGTCCGATCATCAATTCAACGTCAGACTGAAAAGCAGTCCGCAGCCTGTAACTGCGGACGACTCGTTCAATGATGTTGGCAATTTCCTTCAGAGCCGTCCGGTTGCGTTGAAGGATCTCTCACTGTCGCTACTGCGGCCCATAGGTCAGTGGCGCTTACCGGCCCCAAGAAATGGCCTTGCACTACTCCTGCGCCATCGCAGATGATCAGCGTCGGTACCGCATCTATTCCGTAGCGCTCATGAAGCGCCCGATCAGACTCAAAATCAGCCTTGAAAACTCCGACCTGATTTGTGGCCATCACCTGAACCTTGTCCCAGACATCGGCACAAACATGACACGACGAGGACGTAAAAACCACAATTAGCCATTCGGGATGACCTTTGATGGTCTCAGATGAATTGAAGTCAGCGCGGTCAATTTGTGATGGCACGCTAAAGACTTTTTGAGTTGGAGCATCACTCATTTGGCGACGGCGCGCCGCAAGAGCCACCAAACCCACCACCACGACGATGGAGACAGCTATGACCACATTGCTCACGAGGCATCTACTCCGGCAATCCCCACGAACCACTCCGGCCGCGCAGAGTGGAATTGCGCTCTAAGCGTCGCTCCACCAATATCTGCTGATCGCTGACAACTTCCAATGATCGTCCTCGGGCTATTTCACTCACCAGGTCTATAACCAATATCCCGTTAGCAGCAATTACAAGATTTTGAAGAGTTGGTACTGCTTCACTACCCCCCGGCCCCACCGAATACACCGTGACAGTTCCAGCAGTGCCCGAAGTGTTGAGAACGATAAGTGCCGCCTCAAGGGCAAGATTTGAACTGATAGGTATGACCCAACTGTTTGATTGGAATCCCCGTTGTATGCCGATCACGGCTGTGGTGGCGACAGTGCTTTCGACCGGACGAGTCAAAATTCTCTCGACAACAATTGATTCGCCACTGGGACTAGAAACCACCAAGCCATGGCGACCTTCAGGTAGGCCGACAACATTGGCCATATCAAAAAGAACGACTTCGCCAGCGGGAATGGTGATAGTCGTTGGAGCTACCGGTGCCGCCGATGGGTCCAGACCAAGCACGACAATGTCGGCCACGGCCTCGGACTTTGTGGGGTTCAACACCATCACATGTTCAGTGATGCCCGCCCCCTTTTCACCGTCGGCGAACCACCACTGGTCTGATGTCGAGGGAGCGCCAAGAGCCATAATGTGCCC
>JBJOFA010000057.1:0-6792 GCA_046049015.1 Actinomycetota bacterium
CGGGCTCAGACCCAACAGTTCGTACTCGGCCTGCAGTTCATTCATCGTGATGGTCCCGCCGCGGTGAACGAGGTCCCCGGCGGATCATGGGCCCATTGCGGACTCTGTAGCCAGTGATCCTCAAAGACCAACTCTTGCAGCGGTCGGCGTCGTACCGGACCGTGCCCCCCTTGGGGTCGCCCGAGTGTGATGCAGGCCGACAACGCCGCGTTGTCTGGTATGCCAAGCAGTTCCCGCAATTCATCTTCGACGGCGTGGTGCCACATCGTCAACACTCCCCCGTAGCCCAAGGCTCGGGCTGCCAGCAAAAGGTTCTGACAAGCCGGGTACACCGACGCTCCTTCGTAGGCATTGGCGTCACGATGACGGATAAGGCAGACCAAGACCACCACTGGAATCTCTTCGAAATGATCGACATAGGACTGCATTGCTGCGGCCTGACGTGCTTTGGGCGAATTAGGATCGCGACCCGATCCTTTGTCGTAGTGGTCATGTTCGATCTTGGCTCGCCATCCCGAGCGAAACGCCGTGCCGAGTAGTTGCTTAGCCGACACGGCTACCGCACTGTCACGTAAGACGAGAAAGCGAAAAGCCTGCCTATTCGAGCCACTCGGCGCTCGCGACGCGTGCCACAAAATCGTGTTCAGATCCTTTTGCGGCAGTGGCTCGGTGGTGTAACGCCTGATAGCTCGGGTCGTAGCCAGACCCTCTAGCAAACCGAGAACGTTCTTAGTTGATTCGTGATCTTCATTCACCCGCTCTGAACTCACTGGCATCACTGACCAGTGAAATTTGGCGGACGCTTCTCCATGAATGAAGCAACACCCTCTCGGAAGTCTTTCGTTCGGAAAAGAGGGAGCAATTGCAAAAAGACGTGATGAATATTTTGCTCGAAGGTCTCCGTCTCGGCGGCCCGCATCATCCGTTTGATAGCCCGCACTGCCAGGGGTGCATTGGCAGCAATCTCGGCAGCTAAAGAATTCGTGGCAACTTGTAGATCTTCAAGAGGAACGACCGAGTTCACTAATCCCAGATCCAATCCTTCTTGTGCACTCAGAGTTCGACCGGTAAAACAAATCTCAGCGGCTCGGGCATAACCCACCATCCGGGGCAAAAGCCAGGTGCCGCCACTTTCCGGAAGAATCCCTCGCTTGGCAAAACCTGGATTCAACTTTGCCGACTCTGCCGCCACTCGGATATCGCAGCCAAAGGCCAAATCCAGGCCATAACCGGCAGCCCCACCGTTAAGTGAGCAAATAGTTGGCGTATCTAGATTGTGGAGTACCACCGGCGGGGCGGTTCGGAGATCAAACTCACCGCCCATTTCCCCGCCCGTATCCAGAACCCCCAAGGCATCTTTTTGCCCCATTTGGGCTGCTAAATCCAATCCGGCACAAAAGGCTCGCCCCGATCCGGTGAGCACAATGCAGCGAACCTCCCGGTCCCGGTCAGCACGCAAAAGTTGATCCGACAATTCATTCAACATGGGCCCTGAAATGGTGTTCATCCGCTCCGGGGCGTTCAATGTGATCGTCGCTACATGGTCAGAAACCGTATAAAGAACTTCAGGCATGCTGTCACCGTAATCCAGGCAAACGGTATGATGACGACTTCCAACCAATAGGGCATTTGCCCTGATCTCCATAGGGGGAGAACAACAATATGACAAAGACCCGCGCAAAGCGCGTCGGTGCTCTTCTTGTCGGACTCGCACTCGTAGGCGCTGCCTGCGGTGGCGATGATGGCGAATCAGCATCGACGGAGGCACCCGCTTCATCAGAAGCACCCGCTGGAACCGACGCACCGGCCGAGACCGGCGGTGTTTGCGAAGGCGTGAGCGATGGCAAGTTGACCATCGGCTCGGTGTTGCCAGAAACCGGCAACCTTGCCTTCCTCGGACCACCGGAATTCGCTGCTGTTGAACTAGCAGTCGAAGAAATCAATGCTGCTGGCGGCGTACTCGGCCAAGAAGTCGGTTACGTTCCCGGCGACTCCGGAGACACCTCCACTGACATTGCCAACCAGACCGTAGATGCCGGCATCGCTGCTGGTGTTGACGCCTTCATCGGCGCGGCCTCCTCTGGTGTGTCTTTCACCTTCATCGACAAGCTTGTCGAGAACTGCAAGATTCACTTCTCACCAGCGAACACTTCGCCTGACTTCACCGACTATGCCGATGGTGGTTTGTACTTCCGTACGGCTCCTTCGGACGTGTTGCAGGGCCGAGTTCTTGCTGACCTGATGATCGCTGAAGGCGCCACCAGCGCAGTCTTCATGGCTCTTCAGGACCCATACGGTGAGGGCCTCTTGAAGTACTCGAGTGAGCCATACGCCGAGCAGGGTGGAGAAATCCTCGACTCGTTCACTTACGACCCGACCCAGGCCACCTTCACGGCTGAAGTCGACAAGGTTGTTGCCGCTAACCCGGACGCTGTCGTCATCATCGGTTTCGCTGAGACCGCCCAGATCCTGACGGGTCTCTTCGAAAATGGCATCACGCCAGACGTGAAGAAGATCTACCTGGTCGACGGCAACATCGGCGATGCTCTTGCTGAAGGTTTCGCACCTGGTGCGTTCCTCGGCATGAAGGGCACCTTGCCCGCCGCTGAAGCTCAGGCTGATTTCCAGGCTCGCTTGCTGGAAGTCGATCCTGAACTGAAGGACTACAGCTACGCCCCAGAGGCATACGACGCTGTCATCATCACCGCCTTGGCTGCGGCTATCGCTGGTTCGGATGATCCGGGCCTGATTGCCACCGAGATCGTGGGCGTGACCCGCGATGGTGAGAAGTGCACCACCTTTGCCGATTGTTTGGCATTGGTTGAGGCTGGAACCGACATCGACTATGACGGACCTTCGGGCCCACAGAACATGAGCGATGCTGGTGAGCCCACCGAGGCTTCCTTCCAGATCCTGTCGTACGACGAGAACAACTCGGTATACGGAGCAATCCCGATCGAGTACCGCTTCGCCAAGATCTCCTGATCAAACTGGCTTAGTGAGAAGGGGGCCCGCAAGGGCCCCCTTCTTCGCGTCTGGGGCGAAGTGAAGGATGTTGTTTTGGCCGAGATAGACGGTTGGAATCAGCGAGCTCGCGCCAAGGTGCCGAGGTACAACTCGATGACTTTGGGATCGGACATGAGTTCCTGACCGGTGCCGGTATAGGCGTTCCGTCCCTGATCGAGCACATACGCCCGATCGCAAATCTGCAGACAGCGAGAAGCATTCTGCTCCACCATGATGATTCCGACCCCAGACTGATTCACTTCTTTCACGCGGTCAAAAACCTGGTCTTGTAGCACGGGTGACAGACCTGCCGAGGGTTCATCAAGAAGCAATACCGAGGGCTCCATCATGAGAGCTCTACCCATGGCCAACATTTGACGCTCGCCGCCCGACAAAGAGCCGGCCTTGAAGTTAATCCGTTCAGCAAGGCGGGGGAAGATTCCAAGTACAAAGTCCCGACGTTCCGGAAAGACTTTAGGACTTTGATAGCAGCCAACTTCAAGATTTTCTAGAACCGACAGACTAGGAAAAACATTATTGATCTGAGGTACGTAACCAATTCCTTTGGACACCAGAACATTGGCTTTACGGCCCGTGATCTCTTCACCTCGTAGAAACACCGATCCAGAGGTGACTGGAACGAGGCCAAACAACGCTTTCAAGACTGTGGATTTTCCAGCTCCGTTTGGACCAATAATCCCCACCAGTTCTCCGGCGGCAAGTTCAATGGTGACCCCGTTGAGGATATTAATTCCAGGGACATAACCGGCGATGAGATCACGTACTTCAACCAGATGTTGGCGGGACTCTGTCATCGCTCCTCCGATAGTGCACCACTTGAGCGACCAAGATACGCCTCGATTACTCGTTCATTTGACCCGATTGAGGCGGAACGCCCTTCAGCAATGATCGAACCTTCAGCCATCACCACTACCCAGTCACTGATCTCGCGCACCACGTCCATATCGTGCTCGACGAATACCACGCTGATTCCCATGGCCCGCATCCGCTTCACATGACCAAGCAAGGACTGCGTGAGTGCAGGGTTGACACCAGCCATGGGCTCATCAAGCATGATCACCTTGGGGTCGGCCATGAGACTTCGAGCCATCTCCAAAAGTTTGCGCTGTCCACCAGAAAGAGCTCCAGCGAATTCGTCCTTCATATGCAGCATGTTGAATTCGTCCAGGGTGCGCAGGGCTTGCTCGCGAACTTCTTCTTCCTGTTTCTTCCATAAGCCTGGGATAAGCGACTTAAAAGCGTTCTCCCCTATTTGATGGGTGGCACCGAGCATCATGTTCTGCAGAACCGACATCTTGCCCAGAACCTTGGTCAACTGGAAGGTGCGAACCATTCCTTGTCGCGCCAACTTATGAGGCTGAACACCAGTGATTTCCACATTTTCATAGAAGGTCTGACCCTCATTGGCTTTGTCAAATCCGCAGAGGAGATTAAAAAAAGTGGTTTTTCCCGCACCATTGGGACCAATCAAAGCCGTTACCGCACCTCGCTGAATCTCCAGGTGTTCCACATCGACGGCGACCAAACCACCAAAGGCCCGCCGAACACCATGAGCCTTCAAGATGGGATCGGGTTTAGGAGACCCGGGTGTCTCTTCTACTGAATCAAAAGAATGGGCAGCAGGATTGTCCCACGCCGTGTCATTGATCAACTTGGCCGCGCCGCCACCGGCAGTCGCGCCCAATTGGGGTTCGTTCTGATTACTTGCGGACATCGATCGCGATCTCCCGTTTGTCACCGAACACACCTTGAGGTCTAAAGACCATTAGCAACATCAAACCAAGTCCGACCATCATGAAGCGCACTTGGCCGACTTGAACCCCGTCAATTACCGAGGTTGGCAGATGATCATTCTCCACGGCCTGACGCAAGATGTTCTCGACACCTTGCAGAAGAACCCAGAAAATGACTCCGCCAACAACAGGCCCCCACACCCGACCCAGCCCGCCGATAATGGCGATAGTGAGAGCGAAGAAGGTCACCGGCCGACCATAGTTATCGGGTTGCACCGAGTTATTGGCCAAAGCGAAGTAAATGCCGGCCACCGTTCCAAAGAGACCACCGATCAACAAACTTTGAATCTTGAAACTGAATACGCTCTTACCGAGCGCCCGGGCCGCATCTTCATCTTCGCGAATGCTCTTGATAACTCGACCCCAGGGACTATTGGTCAACCGCCAAATCAGGGCTACGCCGAGCAGAATCACACCCCATCCGATTCCAATTTCCCACAAGTCGCCTCCCGAGAAATTCAGATCCAAGGGTCCAATTTTGAGTCCGTACTGCTTGGAACTCGGAAGCGGGTTCCACTCCTGAAATTCATTAGCAAAGCCGTTGAGGCCATTAGTGCCGCCGGACCAATCTCGCCAACCCTGGTATCGAACCATCAAGCGGATGATTTCAGCAGCCGCAATGGTGACAATTGCCAGATAATCCGAACGCAACCTAAGAGTTGGGATACCCAGCAATACCGAGAATAAAGCCCCCGCCAGCAGACCAATGATGATCGAGAGCCACAACGGCAAACCGTAGGTTGATGACGAAATGCCAAGCCCGTAGGCACCAACGGCCATGAAGCCGACTTGGCCGAAATTCAGCAGGCCGGTATAACCGATGTGCAGGTTCAACCCGATGGCCGCCAAAATGTAGATGATGGCCGTCTGAGAAAATCCCGCCCGAATGGTGTTGCTCAAGATAAGCGACCAATCCATGGTTCAGCCCACCCTTTCCCGTCGACCGAAAATCCCCTGGGGGCGCACCAACAAAATGATGATCATCATCACGAGTGCTGGCACCGTCTGCAGTTCGGAAGGCCAGACCACCGTGCTCGAAAGAATGGCCACACCAACGATCACGCTTCCGGTCATGGCTCCAAATGACGTACCAAGTCCACCCAAGGTGACCGCCGCGAAAGTCAAGAGCAATAACTGTTGACCCATAGTCCAAGAAACCGTCTGAGTGATGCCCTGAAAGACCGCTCCTAAAGAAACCAAGGCCCCACCGAGCATCCAGACCAAGTTGATGGTGCGGTTCACATCAACGCCCGATGATGCCGCCAAATCAGGATTGTCGCTGACCGCTCGCATGGCCCGACCGACACGGGTATATCGCAGACCAAGACCCACCGCCACCAGGAGACCGGCGCTCAGAAGCATGACAATGATTTCTTTCGGACTCAAAGAAATCGGACCCAAATTGATGGACTTCCGCTGCACGCTGTAATCGGCATATTTCGCCGGCCGATCACCAAATTGGTACAAGATGGCGTACTGCATGAGCATCGAGAGTCCAATTGAGATGATCGACATGGCCACCAGACCGGTTACACGCCGTCGGAGGGGTCGCCACAACAGTCGATCGAGACCCATACCAGCCCCAGCTCCGAGAGCCGTGGCCAAGATGGCTGCCAGAAAGATGCTCATTCCGTAAGTCACGTTGAACATCCAGGCCAAGACCGCACCAAGGGTGATCATTTCCCCGTGGGCATAGTTAACAAGTCCAGTGGTGCCATAGATCATCGACAATCCAATGGCGCACATACCGATAATCAAGCCAAATTGGAGACCGTTGACCGAAAGTCGCGCCAGGCGCTCATGCCATGGATCACTGGAAGCTGCAGGACCTCCAGCCTGTGATTCACCTTCGATGAGATTGAAAAGCAGAGACTTTTCCTGACTGGTGACGACTCGAGCGGGTAGGACCTCTCGATTGGAGTCTTTGAGGGCGATGCCTTCGGGAAGGGTGTCAAGGCGAATCTGCACCGCG
>JBJOFA010000058.1:0-6784 GCA_046049015.1 Actinomycetota bacterium
TTGGCAGTTCCCGGCACATCAGATCGATCAAGAATGTTTTCAACTTCCTCGACCATGGCAAAAAGTCGCGGGCGCTGTGGTTCATGGTCATCCATTGCGATGATCAGGTCCATCACCGAATGCAAAATCACTGACAGGTCAAAAACTTCGGGTTGAAAGACTCCGATTTCGGCCCGACGAAGGTTGTACAAGAAAGCATTGCCCGCCGTTAACGGATCCCCGAGTGGTGTGGGGCCATACCCCGATTCATGACCGGCGACGATTGGCGTTGCGGCAGCCTCAACCCAAATTTCAAACTTAGAGTCCTTGGCCGAAATATCAACGGGAACTAATCGACGATCAGGTTGCACCGCCTGAATCCGACGTCCGTTTTGCCAAGCCAGACCCTCAACTTGAAATCCGTCACCTCGGCCCGAAAACCCAAGGTCGATATGGGCCACGAATTGCCGGTCGTCGACACCTTCTGAATCTTTCAAGGCGGGAACTTGACCCGACAACTTGAACCACACCGTGTGCCAAGGACGACCCCAAGGCTCTCCAATAGTGAACTCACGAAACGGCAGCGAAGCCACACCCTCATAGGGGATGGATTCGAATAATTCCGGACTTGCTTCAACTGTCATCTGTTGGGCGTTAGTCACCACGAAGGGTCGCACTCGTTGGTTGATGAGGCGTCTAAGTCGCTGCAGAGCAGGAGCGCTCACTTGATGAGCCACAATGACATCTCCTTCATGTCTGATTCACCACGCCAATCATCGGCTGGGCCAACAACAAACTTTGGTCGAAACCTAATTCATAGGGCAACCATCCCGATCGATCGGGCCAGGTCAGTTGAACCAGCCTGAAGGTATTGCCACGATGCCACTTGACTGCGGTCTGAAAAAGATGTCCGAAAGCCTCCATATCAACTTCAGCAAACACACATCGCAGTTCATTATCTAAAAGCCCCACGAGCGGCACACCTATCGGAATCTCTAATCCACTGCGCAGTTGATCAACTATCAGGTCCAATAGACCGCGAATCGCAACTGGTGTCAAACCGAACACCGCTATTTCGGGAAAACCGAAAGCCTGAGGAAGGCCAATGGAGTAGGTATAAGCCGGTCGGGGCGGATCGCTGATGTAATCCGGTCCAACCGGTTCAAGCGCCCACCCATGGGTCTCGATCATCCATTCGATCTTGTCCGCATGGGGGATTTTGAAATCCGGTAGTTCATCACGATCAGCCACCTCCCAAGCGTGCCACAGATGGGAGTTGGGTCCGAATCGCAACACACCAAGAACTGGCATGATCGACCTCACCAGCCAAATCCTCCGCGGTACCCTCGATATTCATGACGTCCAAAAACATTTCGGTTTTTGTCCGCAAACCGCGCTGGTTAATTTTCCATGCCTTATGTCTGACCGGCGTGGTGGTCATGGTCAATCTGTCGCTTTGGCAGTTTCAACGGATGAGCGAACGTCGGGAATTCAACGAGCTGGTTGAAGGGCGAACGACTCAGCCGGTCGTCTCTCTTGACGAGGTCAATACCGATAACCCCTCAGACATTGTGTGGCGTCGGATCGGGGCTGTTGGCTCCTATGACGTGGACGAACAAGTTCTCATTTTGAATCGCGGCCAAGGCGGACGGGCCGGAGTCAATATTGCTACTCCGCTCATTCTCGAAAATGGTCAAGCCATCATGGTTGTCCGAGGTTTTGTTCCGCTCAATGAAGCAATACCTGAGCCTCCCTCAGGTCAGGTTCGCGTTGTTGGCACCGCACGTGCTTCAGAGGAGCGACGTACCGGACAACCCACCGAGGCCACTGGTGAACTCACCGAACTATTTCGTTTAGATCTTGATCGTTTAGCTGCCCAAATTGACGCGGAACTGTTACCCATAGCACTCAACCTTGAAATATCTGATCCCTCAGAAAATCCAAATGTTCAGCCCGTGGCCAAACCAGAACTGTCCGACGGACCACACCTTTCCTACGGAGTCCAATGGCTGATCTTTGCTTTCGCCGTCGTTATCGGCTGGGTTCTTGCTGTCCGACGGTCCTATGGCAATCTCGCTCGATCTGAGTAACCAACTACAACTGGGTGACTGGAACTGGGTGATAGCCGGGTGCAGGTCATCCAACAGGCGATACCGCCATACTTGACAGGGTACATTTGTTCGGGAACACTCTGTGAATGGCTAGTTCAGGGACCCAACGCACCTTTGCGGATAGTGGCGTTCCCCTCAGCGATGTCACCTTTTGCGTCATCGACTTCGAAACCACCGGGAGCTCTCCCGATGAAGACCGAATCACCGAAATCGGCGCCGCCAAGTACCGCGGTGGCGAATGTATTGGCACTTTTCAAACCCTGGTCAATCCGGGTTGCGCCATTCCGCCTTTCATCACCATCCTGACCGGTATCACCGAATCCATGGTCCTACCTGCGCCGCGCATTGAGTCCCTTCTCGGAACTCTGACTCATTTCATTGGAGACGCCGTTCTGGTTGCCCATAATGCTCGCTTCGATGTTTCATTTCTCAATGCCGCTTTGATTCGCGATAACCGCGAGGCCTTACACAACGCCGTTATCGATACGGTTCCTTTAGCTCGCCGATTAGTGCGCGATGAAGTGCGAGATTGCAAACTCGGAACTTTGGCATCTCATTTCCGGCTTCCTCACCAGCCAAGTCACCGTGCATTAGATGATGCATTGGCCACCGGAGACTTGCTCCATCTCCTTCTCGAGCGGGCCGCCGGTTTTGGAGTTCTCGGACTTGATGACTTGGTGGGTCTACCGAAACTGGAAACCCATCCACAAGCGGCGAAGCTTCGTCTCACCGAAGACCTGCCGCGCTCCCCTGGGGTGTACTTGTTTGCCGGACCGGATGGGCGAATTCTTTACATCGGCAAAGCCACCAATTTGCGACAACGGGTGCGCAGTTACTTCAGCACGTCAGAAACCCGGCGCAAGGTTGGCACTCTTCTGCGTCAGGTCACCGCGATCCATCACATCGAGACTCCTGATGTCTTGACAGCCAACATTCTCGAATTACGACTCATTCAGCGTATGGCGCCGCAATACAACCGGACGGGAACCACGAGCGACAAGTACTGCTACGTGCGGCTGACTCTGGACGAAGAATGGCCTCGTCTAGTCATCGTCAAAAATCCGAGCACCACTCGGGCGGCGTACGACCTTTACATCGGTCCGCTTTCCAGCCGCTCTACGGCTCGCCAAGTCATCGAGGCCATTGAATCAGTGGTGCCAGTGCGCCGATGCACGGTACGACTCGGGCGAAAGTACGTTGCCCCGCAAGATGCTCCAGTATGTTCGGCAGCTCAACTTGGTGTGGCCCTCTGTCCTTGTTCAGGGACTGCTGATCAGGAGCAATATCGCACTGTTGTCCAGTTCGTCGTCAAGGCACTCACTGAAGACCCTGCACCACTTTTTGCTCTCCTACATGACCGCATCAAAACCTTGGCTCTGTCCCAGCGATACGAAGAGGCGGCATTAACGCGCGACCGGATTCTGGCGCTGCAGGGAGCCCTTCATCGGCAACGTCGCCTCAACGAATTACGGGCAGCCGGTCGAGTTACCGTCGAAGCCTCATTGCAACACGGACGAGTTCGTTACGAATTCGAAAACGGCATTCTCCTTGAGACGTATCAGGAAGGACAGTTGCTGGATCCAATCAGCCTCGGTCTTGCTGGACCATTGAGCAATCTTCTCGCTGAGCACCTCACCCCACGATCGATCTCATCGCCCATCAGTGAAAGCCAACAAGATGAGCAACGTTTCAGTCCAGTCCACCGACTTGACGTTGACGAATTACTGTGCGTCAGTCGTTTCTTCGATGAATCTCTTCCCAGTCTCCGATTAGTGAATTGTGAAGGCATCTGGAGTTCGCCAAGTCGGTCGCTTCCCGAACTTGAGGGCTGGGGAGTTCACCGAGCGGCTTGAAGGCCGTTTTCGTCGATACTCAATTTCAAGAGCCGTCCGTTTTCTCTTAACTCATCGTCAGCATCAAGAGCAACTTCGATATCACGCAACTGAGTGGTTCGACACAAGGCCGCAACCGTTGGGCCTGATCCTGATAACCAGCCGGTGATAGCCCCCGCATTGATCATCATGCCCAAAGCTTTTCTGCTGAGAGGGACCGCCTCCAATCGGGGTTCCTGATGAAGTCGGTCACCAAAGGTCGACCGCAGTCCAGTGATGTCTAGCTCCGAGCGAGGTCGACTCGAAGACTCGAGACCGGAAAACGCAATTGTCAATCGGATCGCATGAGCAATGTTGAAGACCGCATCGGCTCGATCAATTGTTGGCGATAAGGTTTGTCGGCTTTTAGCAGTGGAGGTTTGGAAAGAGGGGACCCAAACAGCCACCATGCACTCCGAGATCAAACGGGGCGACAAGGGCACTCCAATTGCGAGCAACTTGTCTCGTTCATCGGAGAACACCGCAGTTACTCCTCCGTACAAACTGGCTGCCACATTGTCGCTGTGTCCTTCCAACTCGCCGGAAAGATCCAAAATCGTCTGATGCCTCTCGGCGATGAAGTTTGACAATTCAGATGCTCCAACACCTTCTGCTTCGGCCAGCCCTAAGCACACCCCGCCGACGCGAACTGCTCCTGAAAATCCCAAACCACGTCCGGAAGGAATAGCGCTCTGAACCCGCAATGACCCTCGTCCTCCAGCCGCCCTAAAGGCCACCATCGCCGGATGAAATTCATCTACCCGCCCCGACTGTGCCGGGGAATCGGCATCTCGAGGAGAACTCACGTCGACTTCGAGATGGGCATAGAGAGACAAGGCCATCCCCAAGACATCAAATCCCGGTCCGATATTGGCCGATGAGGCCGGTACTTGAACTCGAAGGATTTGTCTGGAAGGCGAAGCCTTCGACTCTTCAGCAGAGACCATCAGGCTCCATATTCAGAGTGAGCCCACTTGGACTCATTGACGAGACCCTCAAGAACTTCTCCAGCCCGCCCACTGTCGATAGACATCTCGGCTTTAAGAATTCCATCTTCCATCGAGGACGCGGCGTCGGCAACTATGAGGCCGGCTGCTGCATTCAACACAACGATGTTTCGGTGAGCGCCGGTGCGTCCCTCCAAAACATTGCGCACTACTGAAGCGTTGAATTCTGGGGACCCTCCCACCAATTCCTCAGAAATAGCCGGCGCTATTCCCAACGACACAGGATCAACCTCAAAAGACCGAACGTGGCCGTCGCGCAATTCCAACACCTGGGACGAGCCAGTGGTCGTCAATTCATCGAGACCTCCACCGTGCACTACCCATGAAGAGATCGAACCGTGAAGACGCAACGACGCCAACATCCGCTCGGCCACCGCGGGATTAGCCACGCCAATGACTTGTCGACTCACTCGACCGGGATTGGCCATCGGACCAAGCAGGTTAAAAACCGTTGGCACCCCAATTTCGCGTCGAGCCGGGGCCGCAAAACGAAAAGCAGGGTGATACCGCGGCGCGAAACAAAATCCCATCCCAACCTTTTCAACGCAGTGCTTCACCCCTTGTGGTGAAAGCTCCACGGCCACGCCAAGCGCCTCAAGAACATCGGCGGTACCACATTGAGATGATGCTGCTCGGGCTCCGTGTTTGCAGACCGGAACACCCGCGCCAGCAACGACTAGCGCGGCCATGGTGCTGACATTGATCGAATGACTGCGATCACCACCGGTGCCGACAATGTCAATGGCCCGACTACGCACTCGTTCATCAAGGGGAACAGTTGTAGCGGCTTCCAGAACAGCATCGAGGAGACCCGATATCTCCTCTGGAGTTTCACCCTTGGCTCTCAAGGCCACGACAAATCCAATTAGCTGGGCGGGTGTAGCTGCACCGCTCAAAATATTGGTCATCGCCGCTCGGGCAAAAGCTGCTGAAAGATCTTGGCGATCCAGGAGAATCGAAATCAAAGTCGGCCATCCCCCAACTTCTTCCAACGTCACTGCTGTTGGGTGTCCCGATTCAACCATCGGGTCAGGATACCGAAACCCGTATCACGCCGTTCGGCGACGTTGCCGGATGATTCGACGTCGATCCTTATCAGTTGTTCCGCCCCACACCCCAACTTTTTCACGACTGGTTAGAGCGTGTTCCAAACAAGCCACTCGCACATCACAACTCAGACAGATTTCCAGTGCTTGCTCGACCTGTTCATCAGTCTCTGGGAAAAAAATCTCGGGGTCCAACCCTCGGCATGCCCCCAGCGATCGCCATGCGATATCCATTTCTGCACCCTTCACCCTGCCCCTGGTGCCCCTAAAACCAAATCTCTGGAGTTCCACCAGGAGTTCCTTCCAGAAACTGCTATCAACTCGATCGGCCTCCCCCGAAGCCGACTTGCAAGGAGATTAGGACGGGGCATGAGCCCCATGCCGAATCGAACGCTCCGGTAGGGGAAAATCCCCTTGTTGATGGCTTTTCAGATGACGTCACGCTGTCCTGACGGGGGCATGCTCTCCAGACGAATACATAGGATCAAATCAGCATGGTTCACGAGCAACCACTACTGTAATCCCGGTGATTCCCCTCCCGCCAGGCGAGCCTTTCGACCGGGCAAAAATGCTCCAACGTTTAGCCCATGAATCCTTTGACCTCATCGTGGTGGGTGGAGGCATTACTGGGCTGGGGGTGGCCCTTGATGCCGCCACTCGGGGACTGCGAGTAGCGCTTATCGAACGCGATGATTTCGCTTCGGGCACCTCATCGAAAAGTTCAAAATTGATCCATGGAGGCCTTCGCTATCTCCAACAAGGCGAAGTGC
>JBJOFA010000059.1:0-6770 GCA_046049015.1 Actinomycetota bacterium
TTGGGTAAGCCGATTGCTATGGATGAGGGTTTGCGGTTCGCTATTCGTGAGGGTGGTCGTACTGTGGGCGCTGGTCGTGTCACCAAGATCCTGAAGTGAGCCGGTAACAACATGGCTCAAATAATCCGCATTCGCCTCAAGGCATTCGATCACGAGATCATCGACCAGTCGACACGAAAAATCGTCGAGACGGTAACTCGTACCAATGCCACCATCAGGGGACCAGTTCCCCTGCCCACGGATAAGCATCGTTACACCGTTATCCGCGGACCGCACATTGACAAGGACTCCCGAGAGCACTTCGAGATGCGTATCCACAAGCGTCTGATCGACATTGTTGATCCCAAGCAGGCGACCATCGACAGTTTGCAGCGCATCGATTTGCCTGCCGGCGTGGAAGTCGAAATCAAAGTTCAGAACGCCTGATTATCTGCTCAGATAATTTCCGAAACTTTTGAGAATTAGTCCGCAGGGGGCCAGGGCCTCCTGCGGACTTTTCTTATTTGGCGGGTTTCTTACCGATTTCACACCGGCCCCGATGACAAGTGTTCCTCAAGGGGCGGTAGAACATTCTTGTGATGGAACACTTCCCGCCGCCAATGATTTCGGGGGATCCTCCCCGGAAGAACAATCGCTCGACACGTCGCTGGATCGTGGCTGCGGTCATGGCCGTTTCGGCGACGCTTGGCGGTTTTGTCGGAGCTCAGATTGCCCAACCGGATAGGGATTCACAAGCCCAGGTTGAGCCCGAATCCCCAACGACGCAAACCGTCGCTCCGGACTTAGTGGGAAGTTCCGATGAACCCATCGTGGTCGCTCCGATGACCTCGGGTGATGATCCGATATTGAATGTGGCTCGCGTGGTTGAGATCATCAGTCCCAGCGTGGTCACCGTTTTGTCCACCCTGGAAGATGGTATGAACACTGGTCAGGGCACCGGATCTGGAGTGATCATCACCAGTGACGGTGAGATCCTGACCAATGCTCACGTCATTGATGGAGCTACCTCGGTGCGCGTCCTTTTGGCCGGAGGCATTGACCCCATCCCGGCCACCGTGTTGGCTCAGGACAATGGCAACGATCTGGCTTTATTGAAAATTGATCGTCGAGGTTTGGAGCCGGCGGTTTTTGCCGATCCGGAGTCCATTGATATTGGTGATGAAGTGGTGGCTGTAGGTTTCGCCCTCAATCTTGATGGCGGCCCAACTGTCACGCGTGGCATTGTCTCGGCCTTGAATCGCACTATTGCCAGCGATGACGGTGCCTTGGATGGTCTCATTCAGACCGATGCCGCCATTTCCTCAGGTAATTCAGGCGGACCTCTTTTGAATACCCGAGGTCAGGTAATCGGAATCAACACGGCGGTCTTTCAGAGTTCAATGGATGTTGCGGCCAACAACGTTGGTTTTTCGATATCTGTTTCCGAGGCCATTCCGGTCATTGGCGAATTACGAGACGTGGCCAATGGTGAACAACGCTTAGAGGGGTACCTCGGCGTGAGTCTTCTTGGACGATCTGATGGTGGCCGAGGGGCCGTCATCAACGATGTCACTCCCGGTTCCCCCGCTGGTCTTGCCGGACTCAAAGCGGGCGATGTGGTGATCGCCGCCGACGGCAGTCCTGTTGATGGGCAGCCAGGTTTTGTCGCTGCTATCCGAGATAAGTCACCGGGCGATTCAATTGATATCGAGGTTCTTCGCAACGGCAACCGGCTGACCCTGACGGCGGTTTTGTCCGAGCGTCCAAGTCAGTAGAGAGTTCAAGAGCCGAAATTCGGCCCGTGAGACCGGAAGCGTACGGTCTGAAACTTCCCGCCTGGTTACTCTTCGGTCCATGGCTGACCTCTTCCATGATGCCCACGTCGGCGGTTCACGACCTTTTGGATTGAATTACTGGCCGTTACCCCAAGACGACCCTGGAGTGGAGATTCCTCGGGAATCGATCCGCCTAGTCAGCCCCGACGGGGCTTTGGTCCGGGGAATTTTGTGGACTCCACCGCACGGCCGACCCTGGAAAACTGCGGTGATCTTGTCCCACCCTCGGGGGGATTTCAGTGTTCACTACGCCTGCCCCTTGTTGGCAGCTGCTGGATATGCCGTCCTGGGATTCGGCACCCGCTACATGAACAACGACACTGATTGTCTGCATGAGCAGTGCACCATCGATGTGGAGACCGTTTTCAATGAAATGAAGCGACGGGGAGCCGAAGCCGTGGTTCTCCTCGGGAATTCTGGTGGGGGATCCTTGATGGCCCTCAGCCACGTTGAACGGGGGATCGGGGATGGATGGGTGGGTATGGCCGCTCATCCCGGCGAGGGAGTGTTCATGCTCCAGGTGATCGATCCGAGTGTGGCCGATGAAAACGATCCTTTTTCAACCGTCCCGGAACTCGACATGTACAACCCCGATAATGGTTGGCGGCCCTGGCCGGAGCCCAGCAGTTACGACCTGCAGTGGCTAGAGCGCTATCGGGTGGCCCAAAGGCAGAGAGTGGCTCGGATTGATGCCCTGGCCCGGGCCAGTTTGGCCGAATCTTCAGCTGCCGGGGCCCGTTTGCGGAGCATTGACGCTGGTAGTGACCTCAGCCAGTGGCGAGAGGCCCGGCGGAGGGCGGTTTTTTCCAAATACATGGTCATCAATCGAACCCTGGCTGACCCGGCCTATTTGGATCTCTCGATAGATCCTGATGACCGGCCCATGGGCAGCCTTTTCGCCTTTCCAGACCCCTTCGACGCTAATTACGGACGGGGTGGTTTGGCCCGAACAATGACGGCGCGTGGCTGGTTATCGACCTGGAGCGGCTTATCAAGTTCGGCCAAATTGGCCGACACCATGCCCCAGGTGCAGGTGCCCACTTTGCTCATCCACCCCACGGCCGATACCGAGATCAGGGTCTGGCAGGCTCGGGAAATCATGGAAAATAGCGGTGCGGCCGACAAGACCTACATTGAAATGAAGGGGGCTCCTCATTATTTAGAGGGGCATCGCCAGGACGCCCTGGCCCAGGTGGCTGAATGGATAGGGGCTCGGTTCCCGTAACTTCTCCTGGGGGGATCTCTCCTTAACGGGATCTCCGTTCAAGCGGTTTTTAGTTCTTGAAGAAGTGCCCGGAGCGGGTTGGGGGGTTGGGTCGCCCCCGGTAGCGTTCAGTCCTCGTGCAAATGGGCTTGCCTGTTTGTTGAAATCGATGTCTGTGTGAGCCCGGAAGAAGTTTCTTTCAATCTGGGGACCACACGGCAACAACCGAAAACAATGCTCCGCCGGCCGTAAGTCCAGCGGAGCATTTGCGTGAACGGCGGTTCCCTGCCGATTGCGCTGAGTTAATTGCAAAGTTTTAGAAATCACGGTTCCAGATTTTTCTGGGTGGATGAAGAGGCTGCCGTATGGCAAAGAAAGCGATCGTCGGCGAGAAGGTCGGCATGACGCAAGTGTGGACGGACGACAACCGCGTCGTTCCGGTCACGGTGCTTCGTGTTGAACCAGCCCGCATTGTCCAAGTCAAGACTTCCGAGAGCGACGGTTATGCCGCGGTTCAGGTCACCTACGGTCATCGCGACCCGAAGAAGTTGACCAAACCTGAGGCCGGTCACTTTGCCAAAGCTGGTGTGGCCCCGGGTCGTCGTTTGGTTGAGTTGCGCTTGGAAAGTGTTGAGGGCTTTGAGGTTGGCGGTGAAATCACCGTTGACCAGTTCATCAAGGGCCAAAAGGTTGACGTCACGGCCGTGAGTCGCGGTAAGGGATTTGCCGGTGGAATGAAGCGTCACAACTTCCGCGGTCAAGGCGCCAGCCACGGTAACCACAAGCACCACCGTGCACCAGGTTCTATTGGTTCGGCCTCGTATCCAGGCCGGGTGCTCAAGGGTCTCAAGATGGCCGGTCACATGGGACATGAGCAAGTCACCACTCTCAATCTCGAAGTTGTTGAGGCCGATGCTGAGCGCGGTCTGCTTCTAGTGCGCGGTTCGGTTCCCGGCCCGAATGGCGGAGTGGTCATCGTTCGCAACGCGGTGAAGGGAAAGTGAACTGATGCCTTCGATCAAAGTCAAGAATCAATCCGGCAAAGATGTCGGTTCCGTGGAATTGAGCGCCGACACCTTCGGGCGCCCATTGAACGTTTCAGTGATGCACCAAGTTGTCACTGCCCAATTGGCCCATCGTCGCGCTGGTACTCAAAGCACCAAGACTCGCGCTGAAGTGTCCGGTGGTGGACGCAAGCCTTATAAGCAAAAGGGAACTGGAAACGCTCGTCAGGGCTCGACTCGTTCTCCGCAGTTCTCCGGAGGCGGTGTGGCTCATGGACCCAAGCCCCGTAGCTACTCGCAAAAGACACCCAAGAAAATGATCAAGGCGGCCTTGCAGTCGGCGTTGTCCGATCGGGCCAACGAAGGCAAAGTTGTAGTAGTCGACAGTTGGTCATTCGATACGCCAAAGACCACGGCGGCGGCCAGTGCCTTGAAGGCGTTGAAACTTGACGGCCGCATTTTGATTGTGGTGCGTCGTGACGAAATCAACGCCATCCGCAGCTTCCGCAATTTGCCCGAAGTGCAGTTGATTGAGTCCGGCGAGCTCAATGCCTATGACGTCTTGTGCAATGACTACATCGTGTTCTCCCAGGCTTCCCTGCCCGGGTCTGAGAAGGGAGACAAGTGATGAAGGATCCTCGTGACATCATCATCGCCCCGCTGGTTTCGGAAAAGAGCTATGCGCTCATTGAGACCGGTGTCTATACGTTCCTAGTGCATCCTGATGCCACCAAGCCCGAGATCCACGATGCCGTCGAGGCCATCTGGGGTGTGAAGGTCGTCAAGGTCAACACTCTCAATCGTGCTGGTAAGGCTCAGCGCACTCGGGGTACCAATCGTCCCGGTCGTCGTCCCGCAACCAAGCGCGCCATCGTCACCCTGGCCAAGGGCGCGGAAATTCCGCTGTTCGAGAACAACTGAGGCATCACGTCATGGCAATTCGCAAGCGCAAGCCAACATCTGCGGGACGTCGTTTCCAGACGTCCTCAGATTTCTCCGATATCACTTCAACAACTCCGGAAAAGACTTTGCTCACGAGCAAGCCCAAGACCGGTGGTCGTAACGCTTATGGTCGCAAGACATCTCGCCATCGCGGTGGCGGACATAAGCAGCAGTACCGCATCATCGATTTCAAGCGGACCAAGGACGGTATGCCGGCCAAGGTCGCCACAATCGAATACGACCCCAACCGCACCTGTCGTATCGCCCTGTTGCACTACATGGACGGCGAGAAGGCGTACATCTTGGCTCCCAAAGGCATGAACGTTGGCGACACGATTTCCAGTGGGCCAAAAGCGGATGTGAAGCCAGGTAACGCCATGCCCTTGCGGTACATGCCAGTCGGTACCGTGGTGCACAACGTTGAATTGCGTCCCGGACAGGGCGGCAAGATGGCCCGTTCGGCCGGAGTTGGCGTGCAGCTCGTCGCTAAGGATGGCGACTACGCCACATTGCGTTTGCCTTCCACCGAAATGCGTCGAGTGCTCATCGATTGCCGAGCCACTGTTGGTGAAGTTGGCAACTCTGAGCACGAGCTCATCAAGATTGGTAAGGCCGGCCGTAATCGCTGGAAAGGCGTTCGCCCCCAGACCCGTGGTGTGGCCATGAACCCAGTCGATCACCCCCTTGGTGGTGGTGAAGGTAAGACCTCTGGTGGTCGTCCCGCAGTTTCACCTTGGGGCAAGCCTGAGAGCCGTACGCGAGATGGCAACAAGGCCTCGCAGAAGTTGATCATCCGTCGTCGTCGTTCCGGCAAGGGCCGTCGCTAAAGGACTGAACAAAGGAATTGGTGTAAGAGATGTCGCGTAGTTTGAAAAAGGGCCCTTTCGTAGATGACCATTTGGTCAAGAAGGTTGATGCTCTCAACGCTGCCAATGAAAAGAAGGTCATCAAGACCTGGAGTCGTCGTTCGACGATCATCCCGGACATGGTCGGCCACACGATTGCCGTCCACGATGGTCGCAAGCACGTACCGGTGTACATCACCGAATCAATGGTTGGTCACAAGCTCGGAGAGTTCTCTCCGACCCGGACCTTCAAATTCCACGCTGGCCAAGAGAAGAACGTGAAGGGTCGGAAGTAATGACTGGTCCCAAGTTGAACGAGCGCTCATTCATTGCCGGTGAGCGCACCGGTACTCGTGCCAGTGTGCGCGGGTCTCGAATGTCAGCATCGAAGGCGCGAGTGGTTTTGAACCTCATCCGCGGCCGTGATGTCGTCAGTGCCGATCAGATTCTGCAATTCACCGAGCGTGAAGCAGCAAGAGTCATCCGCAAGGTTTTTGCTTCAGCAGTAGCCAACGCCGTGAACAATGATGAACTCGAAGCCGAGACTCTTTTCGTGAAGGCTTGTTTTGCTGATGAAGGCCCCACCCTTCGACGCTTCAAGCCACGAGCTCGTGGTCGTGCCACGCGTATCAACAAGCGCACCTGCCACATCACCATCGTGCTTGGGGTTCTCGGATCCGATCAGTTGCGTATCGTGCAGGCGCGTCGAGATCGTGCTGTGAACGGTCGTCGAGCCGGAGGCGGCGGAGTCGCCGATCGTCGAGCTCGCGTTCAGGCCAGCCGCGGTAAGCGGACTGGTGGAGCAGATACTGCTTCAACCCAGGACACTGGATCTGATAGCGCCAGCGAAATTGAAGCAACTGAGGCACTTGACACCAGTGCCGTCGATACCGGTTCTGATGAGGCAACCAGCGATCAGACCAGCCAGGCCGAGGAGAAGAACTGATGGGCCAAAAGATCA
>JBJOFA010000060.1:0-6725 GCA_046049015.1 Actinomycetota bacterium
AATAACTTCAACTCCAGGCATCATGACTCTTCAATCAAGTTGCCCCGACGAGCAGCTTCGGAAATGATGGATTGGGTTCGATCCCACAAAGCAGCCGATCCATCACCAATGGGTGAGAGCCTCTTCATGGCTTGAGGAACAGTAATGCCGTGGCGCTTCCATGGTGAGGCGTCATCGGCGTGATGATTGAGCATGGCGGGTTGCATGCGATCAACGGCATTGGCGAATTGACTTTCGGGAGTCTCCTGCGCTTCGTATTCCTCCCACATTGAACGCAATTTTTGGGCCTGATCTTCGGGGAGTAAACCAAATAGCCGCTCCGCAGCGGCTTTCTCACGCTCTTCTTTGTCGGCATAGCCAGCCGTGTCGTACGCAAAAGTGTCACCAGCATCGATTTCTACGATGTCGTGAACCAAACACAAGGCCAAGACATGGGCAATATCCACGTCCACATTGCTCCACTCCTGCAAAATGAGCGCATACATCGCCAAGTGCCACGAATGCTCAGCAGTGTTCTCGCGTCGTGAGCCGCCGGTAATTGCAGTCTGGCGCTCTACTTGTTTGAGTCGATCGATTTCCAACAGGAAATGCAATTGCTGATCGAGACGTTCCTGGCTCACGATTGAACCAATGATGCCAAGGCCCACAAGGCGGCCATAAGACCCAACAAGCCCATGAAAATGCTGCGAGCCATAGGAGCCCGATCCAAATCTCCGTCCTTGGGAGCCGGTGGAGGTTTCAGCAATGCCACCAGATTTCCGGCAAAGAGGGCCCCGCCAAGAGCGAGGACCATCCACTTGAGCAGGTCGTCTCCAAGAAACATGCTTCCATTGTGCCAGCGTGTCCGTTCCCGCAACGGAATCAGACATAATTCACCCATGGGTTTCCACCACGTCGCCATCGCCATCCGAGACACCAAAGCCAACTATGACTTCTATACGAACGTCATGGGCTTTGAACTGGTCAAAACTGTCACCGCCCCCACCCCTGAAGGGGGTTGGAGCAAGCACTTCTTTTACTCAACGGGAACATCGCCCTCTGGCGAACAGGGCATGATCGCCTTTTGGGAAATCCACGATGAAACCATTGGTGGTGAATTTGGCACCAACCTCAATAAGAGTGCCGGCTTACCGTGGTGGGCGAATCATCTGGCCTTTGATGCCCCAACTGTTAGTGATCTGGAACTGCATCGCGAACGGTGGAGGTCTCATGGTCATACTGTGCTCGAGGTCGACCACGAATTTTGTCGTTCGATTTATATCCGCGACCCCGAAGGGAACACCGTGGAGTTCTGCCACACGGTGCGCGATTTCACCGCCGAGGAAAAAACTCACGCCTTAGAACTGCTCATGAACCCGGCACCAGAGATGGAAAAAATGTTCGGAGCCAAAGTGTGGCAACCCGAGGGTGACCCCATTTTGATTCCTGGCTGATCTAAGAGTTGTGCTTCGCGGTCCGGTGATAATCAGCGACTTGAAGAATCCGGATCAGCCTGGAAACCCTTAGCCATATTTTCGAACCGGGTGTGCTCCCCGAAGAAGACCAACTTCACGGTGCCCGTTGGGCCAGCACGGTGTTTACCGACAATGACTTCGGCAACTCCTTTTTCAGAGTTTTCCGCGCCGTCACCCCGCTCATTGCGGAACATTTCTGGTCGATGCAAAAACATGACGATGTCGGCGTCTTGTTCCAACGAACCGCTCTCTCGAAGATCAGACAATTGCGGTCGCTTATCTTGCCGGTCTTCTAGTCGCCGGCTGAGCTGACTGAGGGCAATGACCGGAACTTCAAGTTCGCGGGCCAGGATCTTCAAGTTTCGGCTGATCTCACTCACTTCTAGTTGCCGACTCTCACCATTGTTGCCGCTCATCAATTGCAGGTAGTCGATAACGATCAAACCAAGACCACTGTGTTTGGCTTTCAATCGGCGAGCCTTGGCTCTGATTTCCATTACGGTGACGCTGGCGTTGTCATCGAGATACAGCAAACGGTCTTCGAGTCGGCCGATAGCAGTGTTAATGCGGCTCCACTCGGCTTCAGATATTGCACCAGTTCGCAACTTCTTCGAATCAATGCGGGCCTCAGAAGAAAGAAAACGCATGGTGAGTTCGGTATGACTCATTTCCAAGGAGAACACCAAGACGGGAAGATTGGTGGTCTGCGATACGTGACTGGCGATGTTCATGGCAAAGGCCGTCTTACCCATTGCCGGTCGAGCGCCAACAATGACCAATGACGAGGGTTGCAAACCAAGGATCATCTCATCGAGGTCTACGAATCCAGTGGGTACACCGGTGAGCGCCACCTTGCTTTGATATCGGTCCTCGATCTCTTCCCAAGCCAGAACCAAGAGTTCATTGATTTGTCGCGTTGAGTCCACGACTCGTTCTTCGGCCACAGCAAAAATCCGTGACTCAGCGTCATCCAATGCCTTGGCCACATCGTCTGGTTCGGTGTAGGCAATCTCGGCAATTTCACTGGCCACACCGATGAGTCGACGAAGTGCTGCGGTGTCCATGACGATCTTGGCGTAACGCGAAGCGTTACCGATCACCGGGGTGGAGTTCTGAAGTTGCAAGAGGAAGTCAAGACCGCCAATTTCTTCCAAAAGACCTACTCGACGCAGCTCATCGGCAACCGTCACCGGATCTACGGGATCGCCACCCGAGAGCAAAGCGCGCATGCCATCAAAGATGTGTTGATGCGCCGGTTTATAAAAATGCTCGACGCGCACGCCCGCTTCAGCCACGGCATTGACGGCCTCACGAGACAACAACATTGCGCCGAGAAGAGACTCTTCGGCGCTGAGGTTGTGTGGGGGGACGCGGTTCATCACCTGGCGCGGCGGTTGGTCGCGTTGCGACTTCGGTCCCCGATTGGATCCACCCACATAAGAGTCAGTCATTGGCACAACCTTGGCTCATCCAGCCTGTTGATCGCTAGGGGAATAACCCTGTGCACGACCTGTGGAAAAGTTGCGTGGTCTGTGGACAACCACAACGAACCCGCGGTCATGAACGCCGACTGAATCGGGATATTGAGCGTTTTCACCGGACCGAATCCGATGAAATTCGATCACTTGCTGATGACGTTGATGGTGACGTCGAACTGCACGTCATTATGCAACTTCACCGTCACACTGTGCTCTCCCAACGTCTTGATGTGGTCGGGCACCGTCAACTTGCGGCGATCGAGGGCTATGCCAGCCTGCTCTTCAACAGCTTTGGCCACATCGGCTGCGGTGACTGAGCCGAATAGACGACCTTCGCCACCGGACTTGGCCTTGATCTCGATGACCTTGGAAACCAACGTCGAAGCCACGGTTTGAGCGGCTTCACGATCAGCAGCATCGCGGAGATCCCGACGACGGCGCATGGCACCAGCCTGGGCCACGGCCCCATTGGATGCCTTGATTCCTAGTCCTCGGGGCAACAAGTAGTTGCGACCGTGTCCGTCGGCTATTTCGACGATGTCGCCGCGCTTTCCAAGTCCGGAAATATCAGCTCGCAAAATGACTTTCATGTCAGGCCTCCTCGGTTCCTTCGTTCAACTCCTCGATACCTAACTCAAAATCGGTATCGAGTTCATCGTTCTCGGCCTCAACACTGGTGTCTTGAACCTGATCGACCATTTCTTCGCCTCCGCGGGGGCCACGAGGACCACGGGGTCCACGCCCAACCGAAGCGACACGCTTGGTGTAGGGCAACAAGGCCATTTCACGAGCGTTCTTCACGGCGTTAGCTACCTCACGCTGCTGCTGAACTGTGGCCCCGTTCAGGCGCTGGCCCCGGATCTTGGAACGATCCGACATGAAGCGCTGCAGAAGATTGACGTCTTTGTAATCGACGTACTCAATCTTCTCAGCGGAGAGAACATTGGCCTTCTTTTTGATCTTGCGACCATTGTCTTTCGGTGCTCGGCCTCGGACGGGCTTTTTTGCGTTGCTATTGGCCATGACTATTCCTTATCAGTGACGATTGTGAGTGACGATTTAAGTTGAGAATTCGGTTATCTAAAGAAATTGAATAAATGACGGATGGAAATCAAACGAGATCAGAAGGGCTCTTCGTCGCCGTAGAAGGCTTCTTCGGCTGGAGCGGCCGCTCCACGAGCGGGACGAGAACCGGAGTCCCCACCACGAGAAGGTGTCTTTTCGACAGTGGCAGTGGCCCAACGCAAGGTTGGTCCGATTTCATCGGCCACGATATCGACCGACGTCTTCTTCAAACCTTCACGATTTTCATACTCCCGAACGTCTAAACGCCCCGACACCAAGATTCGGGTGCCTTTGGTCAGCGAAGCCGCAATGTTTTCGGCCAGCTGATCCCAAGCGACGACGTTCATATAGGTCGTCTGTTCTTTCCATTCGCCATTGACCTGATAATTGCGGTTCACCGCAATACCCACCGTGACAGTGGCTTTGCCGGATTGGGTGTAGCGCAATTCCGGATCCCTAGTCAGGTTTCCGACGACGGTAATGCTGTTTGATGCCATGAGTCCCTCCAATGCTGGAGACAGTTGATGAGTACGAAGAGCTTGTGAAGCGATCAGGCTGCGGTCAGTCCGCGACGAGCAGCCTCGTCAGTGGGAAGACGCAACAATTTGTGACGGAGAATGTCGTCGGAAATGCGCAACGAGCGTTCAAGTTCGTCGAGGGCTCCGCCAGGGGCGTTGAGGTTGAGGATGAAGTAGTAACCCTCTTCCTTTTTGTTGATGGGATACGCCAAACGACGCTTTCCCCACCAATCGGCTTTGCCGTGGACTGAGCCACCTGCACCAGCGATGGTCTTGGTAACCGAAGTGACCCACTGCTGAGCGACGTGGTCTTCAACCGTCCCGTCGACAATGATCATCAATTCATAGGCACGCATCATGAGCGTGTATCTCCCTTCGGACACGGGCCGGGAACTCCGGACCGGGGCCCCGGAATGGGGCAGGGTATAGCGAGTCACGAAGTGTACCGGGTCGGATCGAATTCACATTCCTACCCTGCCAACAGGGTGTGGCAGAGCTAATGGAATGCGGTGATCAGGGCCGAGTCAAACGGACAAAAGAGGCCGCCAGCAGGCCTGCGCCCCAGGAAACGGCCCCTTCGCGACTGGTGACCTCGCCGCCAGTGCGGAGATAACCGATCACCGCCTCGTCTCGGAAACCTTGAAAAGCGAGACCCGGCCCGTCGCCCCTGACCCCCCACCAGACCGCCAGGATGCCGATGAAAATACCGGCCACACAGATGGGAATGGCCAGAGAATCCCCCGGCATTCGCGAAGCCAACAACAGCGAGAAAACTGCACTCAGCAGGAGCAGAACGCCCACTGCCGACAGAGCCAGGAACAAGTGCTGAATCACGCCGGATATACCAAGCCCGTCCATATCTCCACAATCCACCATGGCCCGAGTTTCGGCGGCCGCATCGTCCATCGGAACGACTTCGTACATTTCGCAGGGTTCGCCGCCCAGGGTCTGGGGAACACCATCGACAAACT
The DNA here is from genome assembly GCA_046049015.1 of Actinomycetota bacterium. Classification (GTDB taxonomy): domain Bacteria; phylum Actinomycetota; class Acidimicrobiia; order Acidimicrobiales; family Ilumatobacteraceae; genus Casp-actino8. The sequence continues at coordinate 5,487 of JBJOFA010000060.1, forward strand.
CGATTCCGAATTTGCCATCGGCGGCTCCGAATATCAGCAGGACCAAACAGCTCACGGCAATGATCCCAAAGCCCAAGATTCCATCACGTTGTAATCGACGAGTGGCTTCGTACGGCAACCATCCACCACGACGGGGAGACCTCCGTCTGCCCGCGCCGAGTCTCAACATGGCTAACCAACCCTCCGGTTGGCTTTTTGCCCACCAATTGGCAGTACCCGAACCAAATGATGCCAGCGACATCCACAACACGCTTCAACCACGTAAGCGGTGTAGTCCTCGCTGCGACGATGAAAGACCGCTAACTCTTGATTGTCAGCGACGACCTTTCCTTGACCAGGAAGTCGGGGCCCGAAAACGTAGGTCACAAGAACCAAATTGTCTTCAGCACAGATTGGGCAGGGGGTCTGAGTCTGACGGCCAATGCCTCGGGCCGCCCGAACTAATTCTGGATGAGCGTCGCACACTTCTTCTCGACCGAGGCGTCCCCGGTGATATTCGTTGATCAGTGCCCGCCGGGCCATGCGATGGTCGACAAGCCCCGAACGAAAAGTCGTCAGACCGCGGATCGATCCAGATCCAAAAGAGTTTTCTCCTGACGACATCAACGGCAGGCTACTCAATTCCTCAACGAGCCGGCACACCGACCGTCCCCTCCCCGACCGTTACCGGACCGAGCGCGAAGACCACCACTCATCTAGCCGTCGCCGAATTTCAACTTCTCCAATTAAGCCCTCATCAAGACGGATCTCCAACAAAAAGGCTAGAGCTTGGCCGACATCGCGCCCTTCACTGATTCCCAGATGCTCCATCACGGCAAGCCCATCCATCTCCGGTCGGATGGCTTTGAGTTCCTCGCGCGCCGCTAGTTGAGCAATTCGATCCTCTAGCTCATCCATGCGACGAGATAACCGGGCGGCTTTGCGCTCGTTGCGAGTGGTGCAATCACAACGAGTCAGAACATTCAGTTCATTGAGCAGTGAACCGGCATCATTCACATAACGACGCACTGCTGAATCAGACCAGCCCATTTCATAGGTATGAAAACGAAGATGTAGCCGAACGAGTTCAGTAATTGACTCCACTTCTTCATTCGGATATCGCAAGGCAATAAGACGCTTGCGCGTCATCTTTGCCCCAACGATGTCATGCATGTGAAACGTCGTTCCTTTACCTTCTTGAAAACCGCGGGTACGCGGTTTTCCAACATCATGAAAGAGTGCGGCCAAACGCGTAATGCG
>JBJOFA010000061.1:0-6720 GCA_046049015.1 Actinomycetota bacterium
TTGGTAATTTCCCCACGACGAACTGCGTCGCGTATGGCGAGCACTGCCGAACGATAGGTATCCAGGGACGTTGCCTGGGTGACGGAAAATTCGCCAGCTTGCGCCGCGGGCGGGGCAGCCAAAGTGAGACCGATTTCGGCAGGCGAAATATCAGGTGATCGAGCAGTCAGTGCGAGGGGAAACTCGTCTTCAGTGGTGGCAATGAAAGTGATCCAACTTTGACCTTCTTCATTCTTGCCAACCGTCACCCGAGGGATAATCAGTTCTGCGGACTCAAGCGGATTGAAGGGAAGCACTCCAAGTGCCAGGGGGGCGATATCGATTCCCGTGCGGTTATCGTGATCGATACTGGCAAGAAATGTTTCCGCGGAATCAAAAGAGACTCGAGCGATAACTCCTTGAGCTGCCACTCCTACGCCATCACGGACAAAGAGATATCCGTTGCCACCGGCTACGTCATTGAGATCAACTGAGGTGTTGAGGAGTCGGGAAATGGCGCGCATGGCAGTCTCACATGACCGAGCAAGTCAACGGTCCCGGGTGGCAACCATCAATTGGGTGATGCCTCCTGAGAGTTGACGATGCACCGCATCGCTAAAGCCAGCCGAACGCAGACTGCTCAGCATCTCATCAACGGGAGGAAGATAGGCGACACTTTTTGGCAAGTACCGATAGGCGGCTGAATCGGAGAGCCATCCCCCGATTCGCGGCACAATACGTCCGAAGTAGATGCCGTTACCGAAGCGAATGAGGCGTGACTTAGGAATGCCCACATCAAGCAAGGCAATGCGGCCACCAGGCTTAACGACACGCCCCAACTCTTCGAAAAATTCGGGCAAGTTAACCAAGTTGCGCAGAGCGAATCCACACGTTGCCCCATCAACTGAGCCATTGCCAACGGGTAGTCGCAAAATATCGGCTTGACAGCGAGGTGCTCCGGATCGATCGGCGTTTAACATGCCGAAACTCAAATCCATCGAAATCGGAATGAGCCCCGCCCGACGGAGGTCCACACACATATCTCCGGTTCCACTGGCCAGATCTAAGACCAGGCTTCCTTGAGGCAAGTTGAGCGAGCGAATTGCTTTTTTCCGCCAGCGGACATCGAGGCGAAAGGTCATGATGCGATTCACCAAGTCATAGCGGGGAGCAATGGCATCGAACATTTCACGGACGGCACGGATTTTCGTTTCGCCTTCGGGTAAAGCTTCGGTATCCCAGCTCCGCCCGTTCGCAGTCGATTTTGTGCCTTCAGTGCTGGCGCTCAGACGAGCCGCCGTTTCAGAGTGAGATTCGGCGCTCGATGATGAAGGCGATGGAGGTGTGTCATGAGAGGGCACGGTAGGAGGATAAACCTTCGGGGTCTCGGGAATTGCTCTGGGCTAGCAGTTATCGGTCACCATGAAGCAGAATGATGGTGCTCGTCCGGAGGGGGATGTTCGGATTCGGGCCCAAAACTGGAGGAAGCGATGATTGATTTCACCTTGGCGCCCGAACACGAGGCCATTCGCACCAAAGTTCGCGATTTCGTGGATAACGAAATTAAGCCGGCCATTGAGCCCTTTGGTCATCGTGAGGAGATGGACGAGGAGGCGCGGCGAAAGTACATTGCCGAACTCATTCGCCTGCGCAAGTTGGCCGTGAAAGAAGGATTGTGGCTTCCTCACATGCCCAAAGAGTGGGGCGGAATGGGCTTGGGTCACGTGGCATTGGCAATGGTGCAAGCTGAAGCGGCCAAAACCAGAGTGGGTCCCTGGGTTCTGAACTGTCAAGCACCCGATGAGGGCAATATGCACACCTTGGTGCATTGGGGAACTCCCGAACAGAAAGAGAAGTACCTCCGCCCGTTGTGCGATGGCGTGAGTTCATCGTGTTTCGCCATGACCGAGCCGGAAGTTGCCGGGTCGGATCCAACTCTTATTCGTACTCACGCCATCAAGGATGGCGATGAGTGGGTCATCAACGGTCACAAGTGGTTTATCTCCGGTGCGGATCGCGCCAAGTTCGCCATTTTGATCGCTAAGACCGAATTGGATGTGCCCGAAGGTTCTCGTGGAGCCAATACCGCCTTCATCGTTGATTTACCCAGTGAGGGTTGGAAGAATGTGCGCGAAGTCGAGACCATGCATGGTCCCGGAGGTCACAGCGAAATCGTGATTGAAGACCTTCGTATCCATGATTCTCAGATTTTGGGCGGGCGCGGTAACGGTCATCGACTTGGTCAATACCGACTTGGTCCCGCTCGATTGGCGCACTGTATGCGTTGGATCGCCCAAGCGGAAATGGCCTTGGACATGATGGTCGACCGCTCGTTAAAGCGTTACTCCCACGGTTCGTACCTTGCTGAAAAGCAAGGTGTGCAGTGGATGATCGCCGACTCGGCCATGGAGTTGTATCAGTGCAAGTTGATGGTTCTGCATGCTGCTTTCAAGATCGACCGCGGCGACGACTTCCGCACCGAAGTGTCCATGGCCAAACACTTCGTAGCGAACAGTCTCAATCGCATCATCGACCGTGCCATACAAGTGCACGGTGCACTCGGTTATTCAACCGACACGCCCTTAGCCAATATGTTTCAGCATGCTCGCTGGGCCCGCTTCGCTGATGGCGCTGACGAGATTCACCAAATGCGCATTGCAGAGAACACGATAAAAGCCTTTACTGACAACGGTTCAACTCGAACGGCAACCGGAGATCTGCCGGTCTAAATTCCGTTGAGTTAATCGGAGCTTTCGCGGGCTACGGTGGCAGCCCATCGATAATCGGCCTTGCCCGACGGCGAACGAAGTACTTCGTTGACGAATAGAAAGTCTTTGGGAATCTTGTAGCGAGCGATGTGCTTGGCTGCTTCGTCGCGGAGTTCATCGTCTGTGGCGGTCATTTCGGGCCTCAATTGCACGATGGCGACAACCTCATTTCCCCATCGTTCGCTGGGGCGTCCAGTGACCACACAATCAAAGACTGCTGGATGAGGTTTGATTGCCATCTCAACTTCTTCGGCGAATATTTTCTCACCCCCAGAGTTAATGGTGACTGAATCCCGGCCTCGCAATTCGATCATGTTGTCGCTGGTGAGCCTGGCGCGGTCACCAGGAATGACGTAGCGGATGCCATCAATGACTGGATAGGTGCGCTGTGTCTTTTCGGGGTCTCCGAGATAGCCAAGCGCTAGGCGGCCGCTTTTGGCCAGCCAGCCAAGACCAACGTGGCCCGGAGCAAGAACTGCGCTGAGGTCTTCGGAAAGAATGTGATTGTTCGGCGCGAGTGGAAAAGAACCAGTACTGGCCCCACCGCTGGTGGATATATGTGAGAGTTGTCCTCCAGCCTCGGATGAACCCAGACCGTCAATGATGAGAAGGTGTGGAAGGTGGGTCAGCAATTCCGTCTTCAGATGTGTTGACAAAGCAGCGCCACCCGAAAGCAAAACGGTGAGTGAACTCAAGTCGTAGGTCTTGCGGTTCAGTTCATCCACTAATGGCCGGGCAAAGGCATCTCCCACGATGAGGATGAAGTCAATTGATTCGCGTTCAATTGTCGACCAAATATCAGCAGGGTCAAGGCGTTCGGGAATGGACGGAACCACCACGGTGCCGCCAGCATTCCAAGTGCTGAAACTGACCCAATGGCCAGCCCCATGCATGAAAGGTGGGGCAATGAGGGCTCGGCGACCGGTAGCAGCGGCAATGAACTCGTCCAGGGTTGTTGCGGTTCGAGAACCGCCAAAGCATTCCACTAGAGCATCAGCCTGGCGCCACATCACACCTTTGGGCATACCGGTTGTGCCACCGGTATAGAGAATGTACAAATCATCAGGATCAGCCGGTGGGGGAGCGGTAGTTGGCGACGATGCCAGAGCCTCCTCGTACCAGACGGCACCGGGAAGAAGCTCATGTTTGCTGTCATCTTCGACCTGGATAAGCACTCGAAGCGAAGGAATATTGGGGAGGACCTGACGCAATGTGGGAGCAAAGCATGAGTGAAAAATGATCGCCGATGCTTGGGAGTCATTGAGAAGGTAGGTCAATTCCTCGGTGACATAGCGATAGTTCACATTGAACGGGGCAACTCGTCCTTTGAAGGCTCCCAACATGGCCTCGAGGTACTCATTGCCATTGTGCAGATAAATAGCCAGATGGTCCTGGCCGCTCACCGAAGGGGGCAGCGAGGATCGTTCGGTATGACACCCTAAGTTCTGAGACCGTAGATAGTTGGCTAACTGACGAGTGCGGTTGGTTACGTCGGTCCAGGTCAGTCGGCGGTCGCGAAACACCAGACATTCCTGATCAGGGCGCGTGAGAGCCAATGCCTCGTGGATCTCGCCCACGGTGTATTGCGACATAGGAAGGGACATGGACTGACCATAGGTTTTGCCGCAATGGTGCAACGAACCGCACTAATTAGTGGACACCGTGATCCACTAGGGCAGGTCGGGGTGGGCAGTGTGTATCGTGACCATGTGGCAACTAGTGATCAACCAGTAACCGGACGCGCCACGGAAAGAATCCTTTTTGGGGTTTTCATTCCGCAGGGCTGGAAAATGGAGTTGGCTTCCATTGCTGATCCAGCTGATAAGTGGGCCAAGACGCTGGAAGTCGCCGAACTAGCCGATGAGTTAGGGTTCGACTCCCTGTGGGTCTACGACCATTTCCATAACGTTCCCCGCCCGGCTCATGAAACTGTCTTTGAATGTTGGTCGACTATTGCCGCCATCAGTCAGCGGACATCGCGCATTCGCCTCGGCCAGATGGTGGGTTGCAACAGTTATCGGTCGCCTGGCCTTCTCGCCAAGATCACATCCACCATCGATGTGATTTCAGGAGGCCGCTTGGAGTGGGGTGTCGGCGCAGGATGGTACGAAAACGAATACCGCGCCTATGGCTATGAATTTCCCAAGCCCAAAGACCGTATTGGCATGTTGCGTGAAAGCGTAGAAATCGTGCGCAGCATGTGGACTGAGGCCGAAACCACTTACAAGGGAAAGTACTACGAGACAGTTCGCGCCAATTGCGACCCGAAGCCTTTGCAGAAACCCACACCCCCAATTTGGATTGGCGGTGGGGGTGAGCAATTGACCTTGCGGGTAGTTGCGCAACACGCCGACTGTTCAAACTTTGGTGGATTGCCAGATGAGTGGGAGCGAAAGCGAAACACGCTTGTCAACCATTGCCGAACTGTTGGCCGTGATCCGGACTCGATACGTATGACTTGGTCGCCAGAAGTATTTATTCGCGAAACAGAAGCCGAACTTGAACAAGCCGGTAATCGGAGTTTGTGGGCTGAGGCGACTGATGTTTGGAAAGCCAGTAATTTGGTAGGCACTCCCGAGCAAGTGAGCGAAAAGATCGCCAAATACGTGAAGCTCGGCTGCCGAGGGTTTGTGCCGTGGAGTGCAGATTTTCCCGACACCCAAACCATTGAACTGCTAGCCCGGCAGGTCATGCCGAACTTCCGCTAATGCTTAAACGTATGAGCGGAAAATAATCTCAGCCACACATGACGGTTTGGGTGCGCCCTCACATTCAAAGGTGAACTCCATAGTCATCTGAACGCCTCCGGCTATTTCCTCAACGTCCAGAAGTTTGACTCCGAGTCGAATTTTTGCTCCTACGGGAACTGGGGACGGAAAACGAACTTTGTTGGCGCCGTAGTTGACTCCCATGGAGAAACCTTCAATGCGTACCACCGTGGGGTAGAGCATTGGTCCAAGGGACAAGGTCAGATACCCGTGAGCTATCGGGCCGCCAAAAGGTCCGGACTTGGCTCGCTCAACATCCACATGGATCCATTGATGATCACCCGTGGCGTCAGCGAAGGTGTTGACCCGCTCCTGAGTGACTTCTAAGTAGTCGCTGTAGCCGAGGTGTTCTCCGACAGCGGCCTTCAGTCCTTCGATTCCTTGAATGATTCGTGCGCTCATGACCAGAGACTAGTCAGTGACCCGAACTGGATTACCACTTACGCTCATTTACCAACGAGGGATAACTGAGTCTTCACGAATACCAGAGTCGTTGATGTTCACGACTTTGAGGATGAAGCAAAAGGGCACAGAGGGCGACATCGAATATGAATGAAATGAAGTTGTTTCCGGTGACCTTGTCGAAGGTACTCACCGGGACGTCCCAGAGGACCCAGAGGCGCAACACAAAGGGAGAAAAGGCGCCGATGAGGGCTAGGCGATATCCCAAACGTCGGTCGTTGGCCATGAGAAAACCGCCAAGTACGAAACAGGCGATGACCGCTAATCCAGCGATTGTCCCGGCAACCCCTTTGGAGAGTCGAGCGAATCCGATCCAATCATCAGACCCCAAAAACCCCACAAAAGCGAAGAACCCATTGAGGTACAGGAGCCAGGTAGCAATCTGCAGGGTTTGTGGCTGCATGCGATCAAACCACTTGCGGGCGTCGAGAGGTTGAGACGGCATGTCTCTAGCGTCGCACAAAGTGGTGCGCCGAGTGTGGTTTCTGATGGGGGGAAGGTCCTCTGGCTGTGACATTGCCCACCCCGAAGGTGCCAACCGGGATCATTTGGTGTCTGTGAACATCTATCCTGCAGGTATTCGCAAAAGTACTTTCGGTCAGATGAGTGTGTCACAGATAGTGGTTGGTGCTCTCGCGTCTGCCGGTCCGTGCTTCTCAGACTGTCGTGGTCCTTATGAACGGTGACGAAGTCACCAATGAATCACCAATACGATCGGGTTTTGTCACTCTGGTGGGCCGACC